>CBDUOG010000009.1:0-43949 GCA_965368785.1 uncultured Gammaproteobacteria bacterium
CCGGCGTGCAGAATTTGCATGCATATGCGCCCGCCCGCCCGATGAACTGCCTGGGTCACAATTCGATGGCGTTGAATTTCCCACGACCAGCTCAGTTTGCCGGCAAACGGTTTGAGCCAGCCACTCATGTTGGGCGAGATGCCGCCGGTAATTAGCAGCCCGGCGCCGCCAGCGGCCCGTTCGGAAAAGTAAGCTGCCAACTTAGGGAAGTCTCGGCTGCGATCTTCCAGGCCGGTGTGCATTGACCCCATCAAGACTCGATTGGGCAGGGTGCAAAACCCTAAGTCCAGCGGCGACAAAAGGTGCGGGTATTTATCAGAAGTCATTGTGCTAGGGTTGATGTTTGATCGTGGTATTTGGTGCCTAACGATGCCTTGCGCCAGTGAATCTGGCAAGCGATAAAGGCTTGGCCGCACCTAATGAGGCCAAACTAAGCTATTTGGAGACTCCTTGATGGAATTGACACAAGTCTTGAATTTCGCCACAGAGGCATCCCCGAGCGCAGAAGTGCTGATTTATGCCCCGATTGGGCGTGGTATAGGCAATCCGGTTCTGCTTTTTGAGATTCGAGGGTTTGATCGTCGGCCCCTTTCGGGGTAGTCGTAATCTAACAAATCAATAGCTTAGCCCCGGATACAGCCAAGTTTAAGGCCATGCCGGATCACTAGTTAATGAACTTGCTCTGAAACTGAACAGAAGTTTATTGATTGCTTGTCATGCTTTGTTAGTTTGGTGTTAAATAGAGGGGCTGGCACCTTGTAATACAGGTGCCGGAAGCTTTATTCAGGGGTCTCCCCACAAATAATTAATAATTTATGGAGTGTTTCGATGAAAAAGAATCTGCTCAGCCTCGCACTGGTCGCCTCAATGGCAGTTGCGGGTTCTGCGATGGCGCAGGAATTTGATGACCGCTGGTTCGTAACCGGTGATGTTGGCTACAACTTCCAAGACGACGCTCGCGGAACTGACGACGTTCCGATGGTCGGCGTAGGTTTTGGCAAGTTCTTCGCTCCCGAATGGTCGTTCGAATTTGGTGTGAACCACCAGAATCCGAGCTTTTTGGGCAACGGCGACTTGAATTTCAGCCAGTACGGCCTGTCGGGTGACGTGAAGCGTCATTTCAAAAGCGCCGACCGTAATTGGTGGCCCTACCTGAAAGCCGGCCTCGGCGTTCAGCGCGTAGAGGAAGAATTCAACGCATTCCCGAGCACCCTGTCTCCGGGTCAGCGCGAAGAAAGCCACCTGGCTGCAGAACTCGGTGTCGGTTTACAGACCGATTATGATAAGTACGGCATGCGTTTTGAAGCCGGTTACCGCTTTGTAACCGATGACTCCAGCGTCGTTGCAGCGAGCGAAGATTTCTTCGCTGACCTGTACGTTAAGGCCGGCGTCATCATCCCGTTGGGCGCGAAAGCCGCTCCTCCGGCACCGCCAGCACCGCCAGCTCCTCCGGCACCGCCAGCTCCTCCGGCTTGTTCGGATCTGGACGATGATGGTGACGGCGTAAACAACTGCGAAGACAAATGCCCGGATTCTCAGGCAGGTCAGGCAATTGGTGCCGACGGTTGTGCAGTTGCGCTGTCGATCGATTTGAAAGGCGTGAACTTTGACTTTGACAAGACCACATTGCGTGCTGATGCGACCGCAATCCTCGACGAGGCAATTGCGATCTTAAAGCGTTACCCGCAGTTGCGCGTTGAAGTTGCAGGCCACACCGATTCAACCGGTCCGGATGCATACAACCAGAAATTGTCGGAAGGTCGCGCTCGCGCTGCATTCGACTACCTGGTAGCTAACGGTATTGCTGCCGATCGCTTGGCTGGCCCGAACGGATACGGTGAATCCGCACCGATCGATACCAACGATACGCGTGAAGGTCGTGCACGTAATCGTCGTACCGAGTTGAATGTTCAAAACTAACTGAGAACTCCATCTCAGATTGCGACAAAGCCCGGCTCGCCGGGCTTTGTTTTTTTGCAGTGCATCAGTTAGTCTGACCTCCCGTATCTTCGTTCTGGCGGTTCAGCATGCGCAGCGCATTATTTTTAGTCGTGTTCTTATTGCC
Organism: uncultured Gammaproteobacteria bacterium; assembly: GCA_965368785.1. Classification (GTDB taxonomy): domain Bacteria; phylum Pseudomonadota; class Gammaproteobacteria; order Xanthomonadales; family Xanthomonadaceae; genus Silanimonas. Next base: position 2,066 of record CBDUOG010000009.1, read on the forward strand.
GACTCTTTCAATAGCCGATGAGCAACCGAAACAGCAAGCCGTTCAGCCAGCGCCTAATGCTGAGCGAAGCTATCGTTTTGACATGAGCCAAAATGGAAAGAAGATGACTGCGGAAGAATTTGATGCCTGGATGCAGTCACAGGGGATTCGTGTAGCCACCGGAAAGAAAGTGAGCGATGCGCATGCTCCGGCTCCGGCGACCGCAGTGGCGGCGGCACCAGAAGCCACACTTGAGTGCCCGAAGGCTCAGGAGAAAAAACGTCGCGTCAAAACTCTCGCGTGTTAAACAGCGGTAGGTTTTGCGAATAGGTAATGGCCTACTAGCCATTGCTGACCACCTTCCAAGCCAAACAGTTCGGCGCATGCCATCCAGAATGTGCGCCAGCGTTGATTCCATACCTTGTAGTCAGCCTCACCGTAGACCTCGCGCAGCAGTGGCAAGATTTCCGATTGCTTTTGATCGTGGTTCAGTAGCCACTGATTTGCTGTGCGCTGGTAATGGGTTCCATCTAACAGCCAGCGTTGATCAAGGCGCAGATGCTCTTGAAAGTGCAGGAGCGTATCGGCTGCCGGCATCAAGCCCCCGGTGAAAAAATAGCGCCCCATCCAGTCGTCATCGGCACCTGTTTCGAACGGATACATGAGTGTGCGATGGCAGAAAATATGGACAAAGAGTTTTCCGTCTGGTTTTAGCCAGCTGGATATATTTTGCATGAGAGAACGGTAGTTTCTAACATGTTCAAACATTTCTACTGATACCACTCGATCAAACTGTTCGGTCGGTAAGGCGAGCGTACTTACGTCAGCCGTGATCACATGAACATTCGTTAGGCCGCGGCGCGCGGCTGTCGCTTCAATATGCAATTTCTGTGTGGCCGAATTCGACACTGCAGTGATTCGAGCGTTTGGATACCTTGACGCCATCCACAATGTCAAAGAGCCCCAACCACAACCCAGCTCAAGAATGGTTTGGCCATCAGCAAGTTCCGCCCTTTCGCAGTATATATCCAGCATTTTTGCTTCCGCCTGATCCAGGCTTTCATCGCCATTCGGGTAATAGCAGCAGGAGTACTTAAGATGTTCTCCGAGACAGTGTTTAAAAAACTCTGTGGGTACTTCGTAGTGCTGTTCATTGGCTGCTTGTGTCTCAATCGCGATCGGACTGGAGCGTAACTGGTTCAGTAGCAAAGCGAAACGAAGGTCGGCCAGAGCAACATCGGCGGCCTGTTCTTCTTGAAGTCGCTTTCTGCAAAGTGAGCGGATGCCAGCCCGAATAACAAGGTCCGGCACAAGACCGCGTTCAACAAGGTCGATACTTTTCAATTGTGAGCATCCTTTCGGGGTGGCCAGGGGAAAAGCGCGCTGACCTCGCGTTGATATTTCTTATAGTCTTCCCCGCGACTTTTTACGGCCTGTGCTTCAACCCAGGGGATTCCACTTATTCGGTAAACAAAAAGCAACATCACCACAGGACCGATCCAGCTCAGCGCGAAATAGGGCCCGCTGGCAGCCAATATGAGGTAGGCAAACCAATGCAGCCATTCGAAGAAGTAATTGGGATGGCGCGACCAGGCCCATAGGCCACGGCGACAGGTCTTTCCGCGGTTATCCGGGTTACTGCGCCAGCGGCTGAGCTGGCGGTCCGCCAGAGTTTCGCCGCCCCAGGCCAAGGTCCACACCAATACCGCTAGAAGTGCTTGCAGGATACTGATCTTGTTGCTCTGAGCCGCGGCAAAGAAAGGTAGGGAAAATAGGGCGACGGTCAGGGCCTGCGCCTGAAAAAATAGAAAAATTGGCACTGGGCGATCGTTCAGCGCGGTTCGCAATGCCTGATATCGGCCATCCTCGGGCTCGCGAACGATACGCTGCACCAGATGCAGCCCCAGACGCAGTGCCCACATCGCCGAAAAGACGACAACCAGAAGTCGGCTGATAAGGCTGCCATTGGAAAGCCAGGCCGCAGCCAGCCCGGTGAGGCCAAGCATAAATGCCCAGATCGCATCGACATAGGCATAGTTGCGAATTGACCGGCACCAGAGAAAACTCAGCGCCATGCCGATACCCGCAGCAATCCAGATCAGGCCAAAAAATGACCAGGCACTCATACCGCCTCCATTTCGCGATCAGGTTGCGATCCCAGATGTAACCAGATCGGCAGCGCAAGCGCCCAAAGTAAACCAATGAGGACCAGTGTTTGGGCTAACGGGTAGTTGAACGTCACCGCATTAAAGGCGTTACCCGCGACCCAGTACGCTAAAGGAGCGCCCGCCAGACCAAAGAATGCAGGCAAAGCGTTATGCGTTCGCAGGAATGACAAGGAATGATTCAGGGTCAAGGCAAAACCCACCCAGAGAAAGGCAATCCAGACCGGGGCCAGTACCGCGTCGCTGCTTTGATGGGCGAACTCATAGACGTTGGTAGCGACCAGAAAAGAGTCTAAGCCGTACCCGAGGGGAACAACGATGAGTAGCATTCTCAGATCGGCCCGGCGTGACTGCGGGTCGAGTAGGGTGTAAATGACGAAGCAAGCAAGGATCAGGCCCGCCGGCCATATCAGCCCGATCGCACCACCCCAGACTGATGCAACCCAAGCCAGCTGAAAGCCGACTGCATTGCCCAACTTTTTGAGCAACTGCTTACCCATAGATTGCGCGACCCGGAATTTCTCGAGTATTAGCACTGCGGGTAAAGCAGAGCTGAGCGGCGCCTATCGATTTCTGCCGGAAGCCGCCTTCGCAGTAGCAAAAGTAGAATTGCCACAAGCGGACGAACTCCTCGCTATAACCCATCGCAAGAATGTCAGCGCGTTTGGCCAGAAAACGTTCTCGCCATACTGCGAGCGTCTGGGAATAACTGCTACCAATCTCTTCAAAGGCTTCTAACCGGAAATCGGTCTTCCTGGCAATCGAATTCATGATCACCGAAAGGGCAGGAATAAAGCTGCCCGGAAAAATGAAGCGTTTGATAAAATCGATCGTATTGACCGCGCTTTCATATCGATGGTCTTCAATGGTAATTGCTTGAATACATGCGACACCATCGGGCTTGAGTAGAGTGCAGCATTTGTTCAGATACGCGTCCAGATAGTCCGCGCCGACCGCTTCGATCATTTCAATCGAAACCAGCTTGTCATAAACGCCCTGCAAGTCGCGGTAGTCCTTTTTGAGGACGGTGATTTGGTTTTCGAGCTGGAATTCGGCGACTAGCTTTTTAGTGTGCGAATACTGCTCTTCAGAGATCGTGGTTGTGGTCACTCTGCAGCCGTAATTAGTTGCAGCAAATACAGCGAACCCACCCCAGCCACTGCCAATCTCTATCACGTGATCGCCGGGTTTGAGATCGAGTTTTTTACAGATGCTATCGAGCTTATGCTCCTGCGCAAGATTCAATGAATCATCAGGGCGTCGAAATACTGCCGATGAATACATCATTCGGTCGTCTAAGAACGTCTTAAATAAATCATTGCCCAGATCGTAGTGGTCCGTAATGTTCTTTTTTGATCCTTGCCGCGTGTTGCGCTTGCTCCACAAATAAATTTTCAGCAGCCATGCTCCGACTCTGGCTGTGCCGCCTTCAAGCTTGTCCAGCAGCGTCATGTTGATTGCAAGAATCCGGACCAATGCGACAAGGTCACTCGCATCCCAGTGACCCAGTGCAAACGACTCTCCGGCGCCAACCGACCCACTTTTAGCCAGGTGCTCATAAAACAGGGTGTCATGCACCGTGAGTTCAACACTTAATTCGGCCGACTCGTCACCCACCACAATGCTTCCAAAAGCATCGGTGATGCGGATGCGACCACCAACCAGACCGGCTAGTTTCGAAGTAAAGCGATCGCGCAAGAATCGATGAACGTTTCGAGCGGGGGAGGCTTTGCTTGAATTGTGTGCCAACTCTGATTGCATTATTTTGGTTCCGAGTTCGGGTGCGAAAAGAACTGCGCACCTTTAATTTTGAGTTTTAGGGCTTGCCAGTAAATCGCCGCAGCTACTTTGCTGCAAAGCAATGGATATCTGATGAGACACGATGTTAAGGCCCGGCCTGTCAATTCCTTGCGACGAAGCTGCAGTGAAGCGTGAAACTCACGTGAAGACTCCGAGTGGACCTGCATGAAAACCCGGAGTTCTTCTGCAGGGTCGCTAAACTGCCATGAGTAACGTCGATCCATCGGCAAAAATGGTGAGACATGGAATTGTTTATCGAACTTCCACGCATATAGACCGGACTTTCGTTCTGCTTCGCACACAGGAAGGACGTAGCAAAAGCGCTCATTCCAGGGTGTATTGGTGATCTCCGCCATAATCCATTCAAGATTATTGCTCTGGTCAAATCCGTAATAAAAACTGACCGGATTAAAGCAGTGGCCGAAATAGCGTAGGTTGGTGAGTAATCGAATCGGACCGCTCGGTCGATAGCCGAGCAACGGTTCTACTTTTCTAATCACGGCCTCACGCAACGGGATATCGCTGGGCCGGACATAGTCCTTACGGTTGAAGCTGGCTAAATTAGCTGAGTTAACTGACCAGAACCAACGATTCTTAAACAGCTGGTCGAGCTCGTCCAGATCGACGTACATTTGAAACATGCGATAGGAAAATTCGTGGGCCGGATCGGCGCGCTCATGGCGAACACTGCCCTCGAAGATCGCGCTATGTATTGTGGCTGTCACCACGTCACTCCAATCGAGTTAGCGACTTCCACGGCACTACGCATGCCGTCTTCATGAAAACCAAAGCCCCAATAGGCACCGGCAAAGTGAGTGCGGTTATGGCCGGAGATTTCCCATCGCCGTGTTTTTGCTGCGACACTTTGATGTGTATAGATCGGATGCGCATAGTCCATTCGGGCAATGATTAGGTCGTCGCGGATGAATTCGTCTTGATTCAAACTGACGATATATGGAGTTTCAGACTCAATCGACTGCAGCACATTCATCAGATAGCTAACTGAGCAAGCGGCGTTCGCTTGAGCTGGAATCATCGCATTCCATGCAGCCCAGGCGCGCCTGTTTCCTGGCAGGACCCCGGGGTCCGAATGCAAAATAGCGTGGTTGTTTTGGTAGGGCAGTGCGCTCAGTATCTGCGTTTCTGCCTCATTTTTATCACCGATTAACGCCAGGGCCTGGTCGCTGTGACAGGCAAACACGACTTGATCAAAATCTGCTTCGGCCGAAGCCGTGCTGATACGGACACTTTCGGCGCTTCTGCGTACGCTCTTCACCTCGGCATTGAGGTGCACGTGTGCAGACCAATGGCGTTTCATTGCGTCTATGTAGGTACTGGACCCCCCGCGCACGACCTTCCATTCGGGACGAGTCCCGAGCGAAAGCATTTGGTGATTGTGCATAAATTGCGCCAGGTACCGGGCAGGAAATGACTTAATTTGCTCCGAGGGTGACGACCACAGCGCACTGGCCATCGGAATGAGATGCTGCTCGATAAATTCACGGCTAAAGCGATGCGATCTTAAGTATTCATCCAGACTGGGCCCCGAGTCACTCCTATGCAGAAGCTCAGGTGCCATTTTGTAGAATCGTCGGATGTCACTGAGCATGCGCCAGAAGGAGGCAGAGAATAGATTAGAGCGCTGACTAAACAAGGAGTTCAGGGTGTCTGCGCTGTACTCCAGCCCGGTCATTCGATCGGTAACCGAAAAACTCATATTGGTGGCCTGACTTTGCACACCAATCTGGGCGAACAGTTTGCTCAAAAGGGGGTAGTTCTTCGGATTAAATACGATGAAGCCACTATCGATATTGAGCTCACGGCCAAGCTCGTGAACCAGATGCGTGTGAGTATGACCACCTAGTCGACTGTCTTTCTCAAACAAGTGAACTTCGTGCTTTTTACTTAACAAAAATGCAGAGGCGAGCCCTGAGATTCCGCTGCCGATGACTGCAATTTTCATACGTTGGCTCTATGGGCGCGGCGTAGTTTCTCGGGCACGGTTTTCAGATCCCAAACGATGCCGAACCAGGACATCATTTTGAGCGCGTAGAAGGTGATATCAATCTCCCACCATTTAAAGCCCTGTCGGGTTGAGCCGGGGAAGAAATGATGGTTGTTATGCCAGCCCTCACCGAAGGTAAGCAAGGCCAATATCCAGTTATTGCGCGAATCATCCGCAGTGTTGTAGCGCCGTGATCCGAAGCGGTGTGCGAGTGAGTTGATGGTCACCGTTATATGGAACAGCACGACGGTTGATATGCAGAAGCCCCAAACCAGCAATTGCGCGCCACTGGTTTGCAGATGTGGCCATTGGGCCTGAATCAGCTCACCGCCAAGAAATAAGCTGGTGGCCAACAGCACCGGAACCAGAATATCGAATCGGTCAAGCAATCGTAATTCCGGAAAGCGCTGCAGATCCGGTATTTTTTTGGTATCCGTAGCGAAGGCCGACTTGGTTAGAAACCAGCCGAGGTGACTCTTCCAGAAACCCAGGTGCCTGGGTGAGTGCGGGTCGGATTCGGTGTCGGCTGATAAATGGTGCTGCCGATGGTGCGCAGCCCACCACAAGGGCCCACGCTGAACGCTGCTGGCGCCCACAACGGCGAAGATAAACTGAACGAGGCGACTCGTACGAAATGACTTGTGCGAAAAATACCGGTGATAAAAAGCGGTGATTGCAAACATGCGCACGCAGTACAGTGCGACACATACCAGAACAGCAATCCAGGACACACCGACCCACAAAACCGCGATGCAGCTTAAGTGCAGGCCGATGAACGGGACGATTCGCAGCCAGTCTATCGAGTCGGAATCAGCCGATGCGTTAGAAGCAGTATCAAACCATCCAAAAAATGAGGACAAACGATTTCGCACAAAAAGCTCCGACTGATAATGCCAGATGATTTTATGGCGAGCATTCGTGATGGGCTCGTGAACCGGCTGGTCAAGGCTGGGGCTCAATGATCATTTCACAGGCCAGTGTATTGGCGATAAAGCAGTGCTCATGTGCCTTATCGTGCAACTTGTGTAGCTCATCGTTACGCGGCGTTTTGTCCGCTGAGAACTGAACTTTCGGCCTGAGCGTTACCTTCACGATGCTGATTTTACCGTCGGCATTTTTGCCGAGAACACCGACCGCCTCATCCTGATAGTCGTCGACAACGATGCCGCGTTTGGCGCAGACTGCCAGGAATGTCAGCATGTGGCAGGAGGCTAGCGAGCCGAGTAGTAGAGTCTCCGGATTGACCGCCGTGGGATTTCCCGCGTAAGCCGGTGCTGCCGATGCAAGAATCGACAGGTCATTCTCAAACACGAGCTGATGGTCGCGGGAGTATGTCTGCGCTTCAAAGCCGGCGCCATTGCGTTGCCAATATATGTTTGCTTTATGATCAGTCACAAATAGCTCCCTGTCTTTGATGGCTAATCCTAACAAATGCCCGCTAGCAAACGCTCACATCATTCAACCCGGCCATCGGGTCCCGGTCGGAACTCAGGGCCTGGCGGTTCAGGCCGAAAAGAACTGGCTCGAGTCATTTCCAAAGCAGGGCTGTGCTCCCGAACTCAAGCAGCGCTGGAGATTATCGAAGGACGAGTGACGGTAAATGGCCGTGTTGTGCGCGATCCGGCGTACCCGGTGCAGGTAAGCAAGGATCGCATTGAAATTGCCGGCTCAGTTTTGCGCGCGGCTGAGCGGGTGTACATAGCGCTCAACAAACCGCGCGGATTATTGACTACGCGTAGTGATGAAAAGGGCAGGGCGACAATTTACGACTGCTTCGCCGGCCATGATTTGCCCTATTTAGCACCGGTTGGCCGGCTCGATAAGGCCAGCGAGGGTTTGTTGTTATTGAGCAATGACTCGCAGTGGGCGTCTGCGATTACTGAGCCCATGGGTCAGATGAGCAAAACATATCATGTGCAAATCGACACGATTCCTGAGCGTGAGCTTATAGCCCGGATGATTTCCGGCGTGCAGGTCGACGGTGTGTTGTATGCCTGCAGTGATGTAGAGCTTCTGCGGCAAGGGCGGCGCAATGCCTGGCTTAGTGTGCAGCTGCAAGAAGGCAAGAACCGGCACATCCGGCGCCTCCTTGAAGCATTGGGTGTATCGGTTCTGCGTTTAGTCCGGGTCGCGATTGGATCACTGGCGTTGGGCGACCTGGAGTCCTCAAAGTGGCGGCATTTGAGTGCCGCCGAAGTTGCATCACTGGGCGAAAAATCAACTAGCCGGAAATAACACCGAGCTCTTTACCGATTTTGATAAACGCTTTTATTGCGGTGTCTAAATGTGCGCGCGTATGCGCGGCACTGATCTGGGTGCGGGTGCGCGCCTGACCTTTCGGGACAACCGGAAAGAAAAAGCCGATGGCGTAGATGCCTTCTTCGAGCAGTCGTGCAGCAAATTTTTGTGCCAATGGTGCGTCATACAGCATGACCGGAACGATCGGATGGATGCCGGGCTTCAGATCGAAGCCAGACGCCTGCAGCTGCTCGCGAAAATACGCGGTATTTTGTTGCAGGTTCTGGCGCAGGGTTCCTGCAGATTCCAGCATTTCAAATGCTTTGATGCCGGCCTGAACAACATGTGGAGGTAATGAGTTTGAAAACAGGTAGGGTCGTGAGCGTTGACGCAGTAACTCAATGACTTCCTTTCTTCCCGTAGTGAAGCCGCCCAACGCGCCGCCCATTGCTTTGCCTAGAGTGCCGGTAAAAATATCGATCTGATCCATTACGCCTTTCACCTCGGCGCTGCCTTTGCCGGTTTGGCCAATAAATCCGGTCGCGTGGCATTCATCGATATGCACCATTGCCTGGTATTTGCGCGCGAGGCGGCAAATTTCGTCCAGTGGTGCAATAAAGCCATCCATTGAGAACACACCATCTGTCGTGACTAAAATGTCACGCACGCCGTCCTCTCGAGCTTTCTTGAGTTGCGCCTCGAGGTCTTGCATATCGCAATTGGCGTAACGGTAGCGCTGCGCCTTACACAGGCGCACACCATCAATAATCGACGCATGATTCAAACTGTCGGAAACAATCGCGTCTTGCTCGGTCAGTAGGGGCTCAAACAAGCCACCATTGGCATCAAAGCATGCAGCGTACAAGATGGTGTCCTCGGTACCGAAAAACTCGGCAATTCGCTTTTCAAGTGCCTTGTGCAGGTCCTGAGTTCCGCAAATAAAACGAACGCTTGCCATACCAAAGCCATGAGAATCCAATGCGGCCTTCGCAGCGGAGATGATTTCGGGGTGGTCAGCTAGACCCAGATAGTTGTTGGCGCAGAAATTCAATACTTTGCGGCCGTCAGCCAGCTCAATTTCGGCTGCCTGGGGAGAGGCGATTACGCGCTCTGCTTTGAATAAGCCTTGGTCTTTGATGCTGTCCAGCTCTTCTAGAAAACGGGATTGGGCGGGATAAGTGCTCATTTGCTCATTTGGCCTGGGGCTTCGAAGCGTGAATTATCGGCTAAATGGGCAACTTCGCCAATCCTGAACGAAATGAGCTTGACAGTTAAGGCCCGTCATATGATCTTAAGGAAGGTAATACAACACTGATTTTGAAGGGGATTGGATGTCCGGCAACTTTGTTATTGGGCTGGTAGAGGATGACCCGGTGCAGGCGCAGGTCATTTCTGCGATGGTTGAAACCGCCGGCATGCAGTGTTTGGTGTTTAATTCCGAACAAGATTTCAGACGCCGCCTCGGTCCCGAGTCAGTTGACCTGCTGCTACTCGACTGGAATTTACCGAAAATATCGGGTCTTCAACTGTTAAAGGATCTGCGCACATCGGCGACGATGCTGCCGGTAATTTTTATTACAGCCAATCACCGTGAAGAGGACATCGTTGCCGGCCTGTCTGCTGGTGCAGACGATTACATCATCAAGCCGCCGCGCTCTGCCGAACTCATGGCCAGAATCAAGGCCGCAATCCGTCGGGTTACGCCGAATTCCTCGGAAAGCCAGATTTCCGGAGTCGAGCCGTTTTTCTTTGATTTAAGTCAACGACAGATGACTCTGGACGGCAAACCAGAAGAGTTGACCGATCGCGAGTTTGACTTAATGGTTTATCTCTTTCAGCGTGCCGGTAAAGTGGTGTCGCGTGAGACGCTGCTCACACAGGTTTGGCGCCTTGGACCCAATGTGGCGACCCGAAGCGTGGATACCTACGTTAGTCGACTGCGCAAGCGCTTTGCACTTCAAGGCGACTGCGGCTGGCGTTTAGACGGTATTTACCAACATGGTTATCGCCTCACCAAGGTGGACGACGTGTCATCGGAATCATAAATTCGGCTCACAGACTCAGATAGGCAAATTGGAATTTCCTATGAATGAAAAGCTCTGGCAAGACCAGGTGATGATTGATGACTCAGCTTTGGCTGAGTACGCCGTCATTGAAGCGCAACAGCCGGGTTTTTTAAAGCAGTTAGTGTCCTTGTTTGCTGAAAGTACCGAAACGCAATTGAGCAAATTAGAGGCCGCCACTCAGGGCGAGGACCTGGCAGCCGTCAAGCTTCACTCGCATACGATCAAGGGCAGCGCATTAAGTCTGGGTGCGATGCAGGTAATGGCTTTGGCAAAACACGTCGAGGCAAATGGTCAGGATGGAAAGTGTCCGACTCTCGCTGAACTCGAACAGTTGTGGAAATTGCGTGATGAGGCACTGGATTCGTTGAAGAAACGGCTCTAGTCGGTCAGGCCATTTTGCTCTAGGAACGAACAAATCAAGCTGTGGATTTCATGATCTTTGAACGGCTTCGAAATAATCATGTCGATTCCCGAGTCTTTCGCCGCACTCGATGAAATTCGCGAGGCCTTCGAAGTGATCATCACGATGGGCGTGTCTTTGGTGTTTGGTCGCTTGCGTATATAGCGCGCTAGTTCGAGCCCGTCGATCTGCGGCATCTCCAAGTCAATCAAGGCCAAAACGGGGTGTGCGACTTCTATGAGTTTTAGTGCCTCAGCTCCATCGCGCGCAACTAATGCTTGAGCGCCGGCTTCAGAAACTATCCGCGATAGTGTTCGGCGCATACTCAATGAGTCATCGGCGACTAAAATTTTTCTAACCGAAGGGCCGCGCGTTCGGCGCTGTGAATTACCCAATTTGCCAGATTGGCCAATATTCATCAGCAAATTGGTTAAATCAACCACCGGGGTCAGGCTACCGTCATCGAGAATAGTTACGCCACGCAAGTGTGGTAACGGTGGCAGCTTAGCCGCAAAGGGACGAATAACCGCACGAAAAGAGCGCTGTATGCTTTCGGTTGCAAATATTTTCATACTACCATCGACCGTACGCACTACCAGTCCGTACTCAAGACTATGCGCGTGCTCGGTCCCGCCGACATGAATCGTTGTATAGGATGGGATGACTTCATAGTCGGTAGAGTCGTGGCGAAAATACAGCTGCCCTTTGCGCTGCTTAATTTTTTCCGCTTCAATTCGAATCACCTGCGAAATGCTACTCGCCATTGCCGCCAGCCGATGCTCGCCCCGGCCGATTAAGACGACATTTGCCAAGCCTTGTTGCGACGGCATCGATAGCTCAATCCGGGTTCCCTTGTTCGGTTTGGTCGAAATAGAAATATTGCCGCCGAGTGTGGCCAGTCGATGCTGGACAATTTCCATGCCGATTCCGCGTCCGGAAAGCGATGATGTTTCTGCTTTGGTCGATAGAGACGGGTGCAGTATCAAGCGGCTGATCGCCTCCGGCGTCATTTCCTGCGGATTTTCGATTAATCCAAGCTTGACCGCGCGATTAGCAATTTTCTTGAGGTCCAGACCAGCCCCATCATCCTGCACGCTAACTCGAAGCAGGTCGCCGTCATCGAAGACGAGGACATTGATTTCTCCTTGTGCAGACTTGCCCGCCCGTAGGCGTTGATCGGCTGCTTCAATGCCGTGGTCAACCGCATTTCGCAGCATATGCCCCAATGGCTCGATTAAACCATCAAGGGCGACGGATTCAATCAGTTGCTCTTCACCGGTTATTCGGAGTGTGATGGACTTTTCTGTCTGCGTAGCGGCTTGACGCACGATCCTCTGTAGACGTCCTGAAATACGCCAGAAGGGAATGCGGCGGGTAGCCTGCAAGTGGCCCTGCATTTCTTCTTGCAGTAACTCCTGATCACTGAGTAGTTCACCAATTTCTGAAATGGCAAGGCGAAAGCGTGAATTGTACTCGTCAGCATCGCGCGCATTTTCGATGGAATGGTTCAGGATGCTAGTCTCGGTTTCAAAGTCATCAATCTCAAGATCGCGGGACTCTGAGAGATTGCGTCGACCAAAGCTCATCGCACTAAATTCTGTTTGGCGATCAATTGAGTTTAAATGGGTCAGACTCGTGCTCAGTTCTTTCAGTCTCTCAGCCTGGTCTCGGCGCATGCTTTCCAGAATTTTTAGGCGCTCCCTAACTTGCCTGGAGAGCGTAACCACTTCGCCCTGAATACCTTGAATCGCGTCCAACGAGTCTAATTCGACTTGCAGGGTTTTCTTATTTTTTGGTGCCGATAAATCCGGTTGATCGACAGGCAATACACACTGATATGTACATTGTGAGTCTGGGCCGATCGACGTGGCAACGCCATTCGCACTTTGCGGAAGCTCATCGAGCCGCTCAAAAATATCTTGCAATCCAGCTGGTGGGTCGCCGATACCGGTTAAATAATCGGAAATCGAACCAATGGCGTCGGACACGTCATTGATCAATGAAAAGTGCGGTGAAATTTCGCCGCCGCCTTTGTGAATAGCCAGCTCAAGTGCGTCTTCAAGCCTGTGCGCAAGCGCTGCGAGCGGCATAACGCCGAGTGCGTTGGCGTCACCTTTGAGCGAGTGGGCTATGCGCCGGGCTTCATATAGCGCAGCTTGTAATTTCGATTCCTGAAAAGACTGGAGGAAGGAAGCCAGTCGCCTTGATTGGCTCGGTAGCTCATCGAGCATGGGCTCGAGAATGTCCGGATCCAAGTTTTCTAATGCCGGAAGGTTCAGGTCGGTGTATTCGTATTTAACCGGCGCGGGTGTAGGATGCTCATCATCGATTTTGATTGTGCTGAGCCGATCAATAATCATGCCCTGCATTTTGGCCTTCACGGCCTTGCTCAAGCCCAGTGACGCAATGTACTTCCTCGCGTTCTCAGGTGACGGCTCAGCGAGCAATTCGGCGACCAGAGAGAGCCGGGTTTGCAGGGTGACCCTGAGCGGCTCCTGCAGGAACGAGAGGTCTTCGTCGAGCAGAGACTCAATGGGCTTACTTAAAAAGTGTAGGCTGGTCGTGCTGATCGCATTGCAGATCAGATCAAAGCTGCGGCGCCATCGACCCTCGTCGAAGCTTGAGGCACCGGCGCGATCTTGAGAAATGGCGATAAGCGGTTTAAGCAGCTGCTCTTCAATTGCTTGTCGCATTACCTCAAGCTCAGCCCTGCTGATATCGGCCGAATCTTCCGGTAGTGATGACTCGTGCATCAGTTATTGTGATCGTCGTCCGATCTAGCAACTAAATCGAACTGGGCGATTGCCGCCAACAAACGTTGGGAAGCTTGAGTCAGGCGCTCAGCCTCTCTGCGCTGTAACTCGATTTCTTCAATTGTGCGTTTGGACGCGCCGACCAGATCGGTTGCTCGCTCCAATAGATTGCCCGATAGCTCAGATTGCTCTAGCGCGGTGGTTTGGATCGAATCGACGGCAGTGGCCAGAGACTCGGCGGCCTGCCGGGTTTCGATGATCTGCGCGCTCGCGCTGTCGGCAAGGCCAGCAATCTCTGTGAAGTGGACAACGGTTGCGTCCATTGCATGTGCCGTGTCCAAACCGTCGGCATGAATAACAGCCATTAGTCCGGAAACCTGTTCTGTCGCCTCGCGCGCTGACTCTGCTAGGCGTTTAACTTCGTCCGCGACCAAAGCGAATCCCCGGCCGGCTTCGCCGGCGGCAATTGCTTGCATCGATGCGTTTAGGGCTAGTACCGATGTTTTCTCTGCAATCGTGCCGATTACGTGGATTACCGTCGATATTTCTTGAGAGCGTTCCGCGAGACGCTTAATTCGCCTTTCGGTTTCTTTGACGCGATCGCGAGCGATAGAAACGCCATAAACCGTTGAGCCAATGGCTGCTAGCACGTTATCGGTCAGTTTCAGTGCATTTGCCGCCTTCTTGTCCGCTGTGTGCGCATGCAAACTGACCGAACGCAACGCAACCGCAGATGCGGTCAGCTCCTGAGATGCGGAGCTCGCCTGGGTTTCTGCTTGATGTGCCAGGCTGAAAATTAGGTCGGCGCGATGCGTCAGTTGATTTGCGCTATCGGCGACGCTGGATGCAATCGTGTTTGCATTGCGTAACGCGGTCGATATGCTCTCTGCAAGTACCTGTATCGATGCTGCAACGCTTGCGGACTCATCGCGGGCAATAAAAATAGGTGTTTGCAATTTACCGGCGGATAGTTGATTGACCGAGCTCGTGAGTTGGTCAATGGATTTGACCAGATCACGATATTTGCGTTGTGTGTTGGCCAGTTGCGAAACTCGCTCGTCCATAAATTGATCAATTGCTGAACCAATCTGGGCGATCTCATCATTGCCAGACAATAGGTTCCGTGCCTGCAGGTCGCCATCATTGGCGAAGCCTAGCGTCTTTTTGATGGTGCGCAGGGGTTCCTGGATTGAACTGGCGAACTGCAAGGCAACAAATATGGAGGCAGTCACCAATAGCAGCCATACCAGAGCTGCCGCCAGTACAGACCGGTTTCGCATGGTTGTCGCCAGAGCCTCTGATTCGGCAATATTTGTCTCACTGACAATTGCCATCTTTTGTCCGAGTACTTCAAACGGTGCGTAGGCGGCGAGCATTTCCTGTTTCCACAGATTGCGGTAGGTAGTTAATCCGCTCTCACCGGCAAGCGCACGACGACCGATCTCAGGATCGCCTGAAAGAACGCCGATGGCGCTGCCGCGGCCGCGCATCAATTCAATATCAGATTCGGGTAACAGGCCAGTCAGTGAGTTGATAAACGAAGGCAAGTTTTCATCTGCCTGACGCCAGCGTGATCGCAGCTTTACGTCTTGTCCCAGCAAGTACACTTGTGCTTCTTTAGGTATTCCGGCCTTCGACCATCCGCTGTTGTAGGTAAGAATGCTGTTTATCGTTTGATTAGGTATCTCCGCAATCAGAACACCCTGTAGTCTTTCGCCGGAGCGAATTTGAATGCTCAGAAATGCATGTGAGCTATCCATTGCCGGTCGGTAAGGAGAAAAATCGGTAAGAAAAACGCTTTGCGCATCATCGGAGGCTAGCGCCGCCCGATAGGCTGATCCGAGCCCGGTTTTTGCCCATGGTCCGGTACTCAAAGTCGTTCCGAAGTCTGTGCGTTTGGCAAAGCTGTATACGATATAGCTGGTCTCCGGATCGACGAGTAAGATGTCCTGAAATCCCAGTTGCGTATTAAATTGAGTCATCAGGCGGTGCAGGTTCGCATGCATTCTGGAGTACTCAGAGTTATCGGCCGCATCGAGCAGTCCCGACTTCGGTTCGGATGTGTTGCGCGCAACGTACAAATACTGAGCCGCCAGGCTGTTTTCAGTAAGCTGGGTGATGGTCTGATTCGTGTCGACCTGAGCGCCGTCATTGGCTCTGGCATACTTGGCGGAAAATACAGTGCCGTAATGCTGACTGATTGCGAGATCGCGTTCCTGGGCTGAAATTTTTAAAGAGCTTGATAGTTTGAGAAATTCAGACGGCAAGGTTTCCATTGTTTTACGCTCGGAAATGCGATCTGAAATTAGTCTTAGTTGATTTGCCTTCTCATCAAAAAACCGCGATAAGTGTAGCGATTGTGCCTCACGGCGCTCCACCAAAGTGCGGCCAGTGACTTCGTAGAGTTCTTCTTCGGCATTGCCGTGCCACAACGATAGTAATATAACGGTAATGAGTACCGTGGGTACGGTGGCCAGAATTAATCCGCCCCAAATGAGCTTGCCGCGGATATTTCGAAGACCAGGAACTGCAATCATGAATTAAACTCCCATCGGCACAGGTTCATATAACACCCGGTTCGGTTTGCGGTGCATACATCAGTGTATCGAATCCTTGATGAAGCCACTGATGCGCTTGAAACTCGACAGATTGTGTGCCGTCATTGGTATAGCTGGAGCCTATGTAGGGTTTTAGAAGTTCCGGAACCGGAGTGTCCAGTTGCTTTGTAGTTAAGCTCCAAGTGGCAATTTTTGGCGGTTCGCGGCTGACAAACGCAAGAGCCTCGCCGCCCAGACTCAGCTTAATGAAGTAATCGGCGCCTGCCTGAATTTCTCCAGTAAGCCAATGGTGCAGGTCAAACGCCGGAATAATTCTGCCGCGCTTGGCAATCGCTCCGCGAAACCAGGGGGCGGTGTGGGGAATGGGGCATATCATGATGTTGAGCATCCAATGACACTGAACGTGCCGCGGGAGCAAAAGCCAGGGTATGGATTCGCTAACGCGAATGGCAACCCGAAGCTCGCCAAACTCAAGCTTTTGGGTACCCGCTTCGGCGTCGGCGGCCTGAGTGGTCATTTCCGGTCAACTGTAGCGACCCAGCAACCCCAGGATCTCGTCATCTGAATAGGGTTTAGATACGAGTTCCCTGGCGCCTTGCATCTTGGCCCAAAGGAAGTCAGCCTTTTGATTCTTGCTGCTGACAAAAACCACCGGGATTGAGCGGGTCGTCACGTCTCTTTGTAGTGCTCGACAAGCTTCGTAGCCATCCATGTCAGGCATGATGACATCCAGGAGTATGAGATCCGGCGAGCCCGCCTGAGCAAGGTCGATGGCTTCAGATCCATTTTTTGCGGTTTCCACCGACCAGCCTGCATCCGTGACCAGCGCGCAAAGGCGCTTTCTTTCAATCGGTGAGTCGTCTACGACCAAGACTTTTTTCATAAGGCGTACCTGCCATGACTGAGGGTTCAGTGTTACAGAGCGTAGTCACTCAAATCAAGGCCGGGCCCGCACAATTTTCCAGCTAAGGACTGCAGGCACCCATTAATTGCCGGGTCACATCAAATTGCCGGGCACGAAGGGGCGCTAGTTCCAGCTACACACGACCTTGCCGCAATGTCCGGCATCCATCAGCTCGAAGCCCTTCTGGAAGTCGTCAATGTGAATTTGATGGGTCAGCACCTTCTGCAGTGGAAATCCGGTCAAAACCATTTGGGTCATCTTGTACCAGGTTTCGTACATCCGGCGACCGTAAATGCCGTGCAGGGTCAGACCCTTGAAGATGATCTTGTCCCAATTCACTCCGGTTCCATTGGGCAAGATGCCCAGCAGAGCGATTTTTCCGCCGTTGTACATACAGTCGAGCATGTCATTGAACGCGCCGGGGTGACCGCTCATCTCAAGCCCGACATCAAAGCCTTCCATGTGCAGCTCTCTCATGGTGTCTTTAATCGACTGTTTGCTGACATTCACAACGCGCGTAGCGCCCATGTCTGCGGCAAGCTTTAGCCGGTAGTCGTTGACGTCGGTTACCACAACATTGCGCGCGCCAATATGCTTGCAGATGCCGGCAGCGATGATGCCGATGGGGCCCGCGCCTGTGATCAGGACATCCTCACCGACTACGTCGAACTCAAGCGCGCAGTGCGCCGCGTTACCGTAGGGATCAAAAAAAGCCGCGAGTTCGCTGGGAATCTGATCGGGGATCGGCCATAGATTTGTCGCGGGCATCGCAATATATTCGGCAAATGCACCGTTTCGGTTGACCCCGATTCCCACGGTGTTCGGACACAGATGCTGCTTACCGGCCCGGCAGTTGCGGCAGTGACCACAAACGATGTGACCTTCGGCCGAAACGCGATCGCCAATGTTATAGCCACTGACGGCTGAGCCTAGTTCAACAATGCGGCCGACGAACTCATGCCCGATCACCAGGCCGGGTTTGATTGTGCGTTGACTCCACTCGTCCCATTTATAGATATGAAGGTCGGTGCCGCAGATCGCGGTTTTTTCCAGGCGGATCAAGACGTCATTGGGGCCGGGACTGGGCACGGGGACCTCTTCCATCCAAATGCCTTTTTCGGCTTTGCGCTTTACCAATGCCTTCATTGTCTGTGCCATGGGGGGTCCGATCTTGGTGAAAGGGCAATTATACGCCGAATGTCCAGTGTCTTTAGTTGGTAGGCGCGGCATCGCGCACGGATTGCAACTGCGCCTATACTTTGAGCCTATTCAATGGGGAGTAGACGATGCGATTCAGAATATTTGTTGCGGCGATTTCATTAAGTCTGGCCGCCCAGGCAAACGAGGGCATGTGGGTCCCGCAGCAGCTGCCGGAAATTGCCGGTCCACTCAAAAGTGCGGGTCTTGAAATGAGCCCCGAGCAATTAAGCAATCTCACTGGCGATCCGATGGGTGCGGTGGTCTCGTTGGGCGGCTGCACCGCCAGCTTTGTTTCCAATCAGGGTTTGGTTGCGACCAATCACCACTGTGTTTATGGAGCGATTCAATTAAATTCGACGCCGGAGCGTAATTTGATCGTCGATGGATACAATGCGGCGGCAATGGCAGATGAACTAAGCGCCGGTCCGAATGCGCGGGTCTATGTAATGGATCAGATTGTCGATGTCAGCGAGCAAATTAAAGCGGCTGCTGCCAATGCAAAAACACCGCTTGAACGCTACAACGCGATTGAAGCTGCGATGAAGGCATTAACCAGAGACTGCGAGTCGGACGCCTCCTATCGTTGTCGCGTTTACTCGTTCTTTGGCGGCGTGCAATACCGGATGTTCCGTCAACTTGAAATAAAAGATGTCCGATTGGTATATGCACCGCCGAGCAGTATCGGCAATTACGGTGGTGAAATCGACAACTGGATGTGGCCGCGCCACACAGGTGACTTTAGTTTCTATCGCGCATACGTCGACAAGGACGGTAAGCCAGCCGCGTATTCGCAAGACAACGTGCCTTACGTGCCCAAGCACTGGTTGAAGTTAGCCGAGCAGCCGCTCGAGGCCGGTGATTTTGTGATGGTCGCCGGTTACCCGGGCTCCACGCAGCGCTATGCCTTGCGCGACGAGTTTGAAGACGTTGCACAGTGGCAGTACCCGGTCGTCGGTGCGCATCTGAAAAAGCTAGTCGCGATGATCGAATCTGCAGGCGCTGACGAAGAAGTCATCAAAGTGAAGTACGCCAATCAGATTCGCGGCTATCAAAATGCGATGAAAAACTGGGACGGCCAACTGGAAGGCTTTGCGCGAATCAACGCTTCAGCAACAAAGAAGGCTGATGAAGATGCGTTGCTAAGCTGGCTCAAGCAGCAGGGCAAAAAAGCCAAGCCCGCTCTGGATGCACACGCACGCCTGCTGGCGATCAATGCGGAGGCCCGCGCCGAGCGTGAGCGCAATTTGTACCTCAATCAAATCTCGAACATGGGGCTGATTGGAACCGCGCGTCAACTGCACCGCTTGTCGTTGGAGCGCGTCAAGCCTGACGCTGAGCGCGAATCGGGCTACCAGGAGCGCGACCTGCCAAGAATCATGGGCGGATTGGCGCAGTTCGAAAGACGCTTTGACGTGCGCATGGAGAAGCAGCTACTTGCCTATTGGCTGAAAGCCTATGCGGGCTTACCAGCCGATCAGCGCGTTGCGGCGATCGATGCACTGTTGGGTGATGGCAGCGATGCCTCCATGCAAGCAGCCCTTGACGCACTTTATAAAACTGAGCTGCTCAGCGAAGAAGCCCGTGGCCAATGGGCCACACGCAGCGCTGAACAATTTGCCGCCAGTCAGGATCCGATTATTGCTCTGGCGCTCGCGCTCAAGCCGGTTACGGATGCGATGGAAGATAAAGGGAAGCAGCGCGGTGGAGAAATTGCTCAGCTCAGACCTTTGTTTATGCAGGCAATGATTGATCACAAACGCTCTCAGGGTAAGTCGGTATATCCGGACGCCAATGGAAGTTTGCGCATCACGTTCGGAAACGTCGTTGGCTACGAGCCCAAGGATGGTGTGGCTTACACGCCGGTTACCGCCTTAGAGGGAGTCACCGCCAAGGCAACGGGTGCCACGCCATTCGATGCACCCGAATCGCTGCTTAACGCGGCAGCGAAAAAAGATTATGGTCAATATATGGATCAGCGCCTTGGCTCGGTCCCGGTCAATTTCCTGTCGAATTTGGACATCACCGGCGGCAACTCGGGGTCACCGGTTTTGGATGCACGAGGCCAGTTAGTTGGTCTGGCGTTTGACGGAAATTGGGAGAGCGTCAGTTCAAACTGGGTGTTTGATGCCAAGATGACCCGAATGATCTCGGTTGATTCGCGTTACATGCTTTGGATCATGTCGAAGATTTATCCGGCGCCAAATCTGTTGCAGGAAATGCAGAGTAAATAGTACTTAATGCTGCACTGGGGTGATTTAGAAAGGCCGGAACTGCCCGGCCTTTTTATTTGCAGCTTTCTGCGCTATACCTATAAATCCATGCAATTACTCATTGGATGTGTATGCGCGTAATTTTTCATGGTGCGGCCGGAGAAGTCACGGGTTCCTGTCATGAGGTTCAAACGCAGGCAGGTAGCTTTCTGCTTGATTGCGGCTTAATTCAGGGCAGCCGTAAAGATGAGGCACGCAACCGCGAGCCCTTCACTTTCCGGGCGGATAAAATAGAGGCCGTGGTACTTAGCCATGCCCATCTGGACCATTGTGGTCGCCTGCCGTTGTTGGTCGATCGCGGATTTGCCGGGCCTATATGGATGCAGGCGGCTACCGCTGAGTTATTACCGGTTATGTTGGAAGACGCCGCGCGCCTGGCCGAGGCCGATGCCGAGCGGGCTCGACGAAAAGGGCGTCGTGAAGAGTCCGAGCCGGTGTTTACGCTCAAGCAGGTCAAGCAGGTTCTGCGGCAGATTAAAGCCCTGCCGTACAACAAGACCGAGGAAATTGCCCCTGGTGTGCGCATCCGCTTCGTCGATGCCGGCCATATTCTCGGCTCGTCGAGCGTTTGGTTTGAGGCTGACGATAAAGTCTTGGTATTTTCCGGTGATATCGGTCCTAACGGCACGCCAATATTGCGCGACTCCGATCCACCCGAGCATGCCGATCTGGTGTTACTGGAATCGACATACGGCGATCACTTGCACCGAACCCGTACTGCGACTATTGCCGAATTAGGTCAAATTCTTGAGCAGGCATGGGAAGAGGGCGGCAACGTATTAATTCCGGCATTTGCGGTTGGCCGTTCACAGGAAATCTTGTATTGGTTCGCGCGTCATTGGCAGCAATGGAACTTGAGCCGTTGGAAGATATTTCTCGATAGCCCGATGGCGATCAAGGTGGTCGATGTCTACGCTAGCTATGTGCACTTATTCGATGAAGAGGCGCGTGAGACCTGGTCTAAATTCCCAAATCCGTTTCGACTGCCGAATTTGGTGCTTAGCGAAGCGGTTGATCAGTCGCGTGCGATTAATGAACATCGTTCCGGTGCCATTATCATTGCCGGCGCCGGTATGTGTACAGGAGGCCGCATCGTGCATCATCTGCGGCAGAACTTAGGCCGGAAGAATGCCCATGTCGTGATCGTCGGTTATCAGGCGTTTGGAACGCTGGGTCGTCGATTGGTCAATCGCGAACCCACGGTGCGGATGTTTGGCGAGGATATTCAGGTCAATGCGGCGATTCATACCCTAGGTGGCATGTCGGCGCATGCCGATCAGACCGGACTGATGGCATGGTATGAGAATTTTTCCGATCGGCCACCGATCGCTTTAGTGCACGGAGAAGACGATGCGCGCGTAGAGCTCAGTAAACTCTTTCGGCAAAAATATGATGTGCACGTCACCTTATCCAAGCCGGGAATGGCGCTAGACGTCTAGTTTTTCAAACGCCATTGCAGTGTTTGACCGGCAGCCAGCGGCACCAGTTTCTTGCCAGCAAATTCCAGGCTGGCAGGAATCGTCATTGGCGCGCGTTCAAGCGTAATGGTTTTCTGATTCTCAGCTAGGCCGTAAAACGCCGGGCCAAATCGGCTGGCAAAGCCTTCCAACTTATTCAGGGCATTCATCTGCTCAAATGCTGTGGCGTAGAGCTCCAGAGCATGGAAGGCGGTGTAGCAGCCGGCACAACCGCAGTCGGCCTCTTTGTCACCTTGTGCGTGCGGTGCTGAATCGGTGCCGAGGAAGAACTTGCCACTATCCGATGCGGCTGCTTGCAGTAAAGCGAGGCGGTGGTTTTCGCGCTTAAGTAAGGGCAGGCAATAATAGTGGGGGCGAAGCCCTCCGGTGAAAATCGCATTACGGTTGTACAGCAGGTGATGGGCGGTAATTGTTGCCGCAGTATTTTCCCCGGCACTGCTGACGTAGTCCGCAGCATCCTTGGTCGTAATATGTTCAAGCACAATCCTGAGCTCTGGAAAATCGCGACGCAAAGGAATTAGTTGACGATCAATGAACTCTTTTTCCCGATCGAACACATCGATTTCGCTGTTGGTTACTTCACCGTGTACGCATAGAACCATACCCGACTGCTGCATAGCTTCGAGCGCCGGGTAGGTCTTTCGTAAATCGGTAACGCCAGAGTCTGAGTTGGTCGTCGCACCTGCCGGGTAGTATTTAATCGCATGAACAAATCCCGATGCTTTGGCTCGGTCAACTTCGTCTGCAGAAGTATGATCGGTCAAATACAAGGTCATCAGCGGCTCAAATTGTGTGCCACTTGGGAGGGCTGCAATGATGCGCTGGCGGTAGGCCGCAGCCAGCTCGGTATTCACGACCGGCGGCCTAAGGTTGGGCATGACAATTGCGCGCGCGAATTGGCGCGCGGTATGCGCCACGACGTCTTTCATCGCAGCACCGTCGCGCAAATGCAAATGCCAGTCATCGGGTTGAATAAGGGTAATGCTTTGCTCGTTCATAAATCCGTCGCCCAAAACCTGAGCATATTTTGCCTGAACTCGGGCCGGGCCGCAGAAGCAAAAAAAAGGCGACCCCGAAAGGTCGCCTCACTTACGCGAACAAAGGATTCCTTATTTGGCCATCCAGCGCTCTATTTTGGCTTCCAATACGTCCAGTGGGATTGAACCATCGCGCAGCACTTCAGCATGAAATTCGCGAATATCGAACCGATCATCCATCTGTTTCTGCGCGCGCTGGCGTAGCTCCTGAATTTTCAGCTCACCGATCTTGTAGGCTAGTGCCTGGCCGGGGATCGCCATATAGCGCTCGGTTTCCGAAGTGGCTTCGGTGTCAGTGGTCGCCGAGTTTTCCTTCATGTAGGCAATCACCTGCTCACGGGTCCAGCCTTTGCTGTGTAAGCCGGTGTCTACGACCAAGCGGATAGCGCGCCATAGCTCGGCTTGCAGACGGCCGAAGTACTGATAGGGGTCGGCGTAGGCGCCAAGATCCTCGCCCAAAGACTCGGCGTACAGGCCCCAGCCTTCAGAGAACGCTGTTTCACCGCCGAAACGACGGAACATCGGCAGATCACTGAGTTCTTGCTGGAGTGCCAGCTGGAAGTGATGGCCGGGAATTGCCTCGTGCAAAAATAGTGCGTCGCGATCCCAAGTCTTGCGTGAGGGTAGGTCGTAGGTGTTTACGTAGAAAATACCGGGGCGTGAGCCATCTTCACTGGGGCGCTGATAGCTACCGCCAGCTGAGGAGGCGGCGCGGAATGATTCGACCGGCCTAATTTCGAAAGCGGCTTTAGGCAATAAGGAGAACAGTTCACCCACCCGTGCATTAATCTTGTCTTCAAGCGAACGGTAATCGGTAAGTAAGGCCTCTTCACTGCTGAACTCAAATT
Source organism: uncultured Gammaproteobacteria bacterium (assembly GCA_965368785.1). GTDB lineage: Bacteria > Pseudomonadota > Gammaproteobacteria > Xanthomonadales > Xanthomonadaceae > Silanimonas. The sequence goes on from CBDUOG010000009.1 coordinate 25,767, forward strand.
GCTTGTCGGTCGTCATGAACACGAAAAAGTCCTGCAAGCTGCCGGAAAAGCCAACCTGTTTCATTACTCCGCGCATCTCTTCATGAATTCGAGCGACTTCTGCTAAGCCAATGTCATGGATTTGAGCCGGGCTCATATCTGTTGTGGTCGATGACTTAGCGCGGAATGCATACCATGCCTCGCCACCGGGTAATGCGGCCAATCCATGGCTGTCACGACAAACAGGTAGATATTCCTCAGCTACGAATCGGCGCATTTCAGCATACGCAGGCATGATTTGATCTTTAATCAGCGTCCGGTAGCTGTCGCTCAAGCGTTTTTTATCGTCCTCGGAAATATCCGCTGGCAAATTCGCGATGGGCTGCCAGAAGATCGTTTCTTCGGCTTTTTCTTTAATGAGTGCGTCAAACTGAGGGATCACTTTTTCCATCAACGGCTTCGGTTGAACCACTCTTGCTGCCATTCCGATGCGCATATTTTCCTGCATCGACTGCATGATTTCCGGGATGTTTGCTGCACGTTTTAGCCAGTTTTCATAATCGGTAACTGTCTTAAACGGTTGCGCTCCGGTGCCCGAACCGAGCTGGGCGAACATGCCGGCCATATTGCGGAATTGGTTGAGCGGCTGCTGCCAGTCCGGGTATACATCACCCTCGATGCTCTGGCGTAAGTCGCGGACGATCATGTCGTATGAAATGCGATCTGCGTTTTCTAAACCAGCCGGATCTAAGGCTTCAAACTTGCTCAGCCATCTCCGGGTAAACGCCATTTGTTCGGCGCGAGATTGTTCGGTGAAAAAATTTGGCAAACGATCGTTGTAGCGCGAGTCACCAACAAAGGTCGCACGTAATGGGTTCATTTCCAGCGACTCTTCCCAGAGTTGTGTGTACATCTGATTGAGCGTAGCGGCATCGGCCGGCGCTTTTATCGCTTGTGCGCTTGATTGCTCCGCAGATTGCTCGGCGGGTGCGCATGCGGCCAGACCTAAGGCCATAAACACACTTAAGGAAATGAGATTGACTTTCATTGGACCAATTCCAGTTGTTCAAAAAAACAGCATGCCAAAGGCGCAGCGAGGCTGCCTGAGGCGAAAGTCATGGTTTGAACCGGAACCCGTGAATTCTCTGTTCACGCTGGTGATTGCGCGAACTGAAGCCGCCTATTCGGCCTTTGGAGAGACCGGTGGGCTGAACGGGATGATGTCGCGGCTAACGGCACCGCCGGAGATGATGAAAGCCATTGCCTCATCGACACTCCAGTCGGTCGGTGTGAGGAGCTCAACCGGAACGATTTCCAAATAGCCTGAAGTCGGATTGGGCGTGGTTGGAACGTAGACAGCGGCTAATTCGCGGCCTGTATCTTGCTCGCGCAAAGTGCGGGTGACAAAGCCGATCGCTTTCATGTCGCGGTGTGGAAAATCAATAAGCACCACACGCTGAGTAGAGCCCGGTTTGGTCTGCAGTAAATCCAGAAGCTGTCGTGCACTGCCGTACACCGTTCCAACCAACGGAATCTTATTGATCAGAACTTCAACCCAGCCGAGTAATTGTTGGCCGATCACGCGCCGGGTCAGCCAGCCGACTAGGACAATGACCAGCAGTGTGTTGATCAGGGCAATAAGATCCAACATCCACGGCAGGTTCATCCAGCCCAGCCATTGCGGACTCGTCTGTGCGAGCCTGGCTAAGGAGGGCGCAATCCAGGGGCGCGATAGTTCGGACAGGAGTCCGAACACGACCTTAAAGACTATCCACACGAGCCAGAGCGGCAATAAGGTCAAAAGACCGGTGAAAAACCAATTTCTAAGTTTGCGCATGCGCATATATTAAACCGCAAGGGACTAAAAAAGCGTTTAGCGTAATAAGTCGTCCACGCGAACATCGGCAACGAGCCTGAATCCGACATCGTCATAGCCGCGTTCTGGCGACTCAGCGCGGCTCTGTCCAGCGCTCACACGGGCCGGTTGATCGCGCCAGCTCGGTCCGGCCACATTGTTGCCGCTGGCAAGGTCCAGCCATTCGGCGGCATTGCCATGCACATCGCGCAGGCTGAATCTGGCTGTCGGGAAACCGCCCGCTGCTTGTGTGCCCTTTTCCCGGTTGCAATCAATCAGCCCGGCTTTGCAGGGCTCATATTTTGCGGGGGCTGAACTGTAATGCTTCCAATCTGCGGCCGTCGGCAAACGCATCGAGACGCCGCTCGACTTGCTCTGCCATAAGGCAAACGCGCGCGCGTCGGCCAAGGTAACGCAAACCACCGGATGATCACTGGTTTGCGGGAATCCCGGATCGTTCCAACTGCGTGTCTGGAATAATCCACTTTTGCACTTTGAAGACTCCCGGCCGGTCGCGCGAACAAATGAGTCGTATTCACCACGGCTCACTTCTTCTTCCATAACTGCCAGACCAGCCTTGCCTTCCGTCGGTGCAACCACAATGCGCATACGCGGTCGGATCCCGGGGAGTTGTTCGCCGGCTTTGGGCAGCAGGCCGATGCGCGCCTGATCTAACGCGCTCGAAAAGGTAGGCTCTGGCACGCCATAGGCTTTCGCGAAGCTTATTGCGGCAGCAATCCCGGACTGATTTCGACTGCGTCCGGCCTGTTGCAGCATAGACTGAACCGTGGCTAGAGATCGCTGGCTGTAGTCCGTCCATGACTTGGAGTTTTCCAGCTTGAAGGTGCTGACCAACTCAACCGATTTGATGTGTAGCGCTTTGGCTGCTTCATCCTGCTTGCCTTTTTGCAGCCTGGCGATTTGGTCAGTAAAGCTCAGCAGAACCCGGTCAGCGTAACGCCCAACACGAACATCATTGGGCGCAAAGCGTCGATAAGCCATCAGTGAATCAAAGGCGTTGTCGCCGCGCGGTGTTGTTAAACGTGACTGTGTAATCTGCCGATCGATTGAGGCGAGCTCGCGCTCGCCACGAATAGTCGGGTCGTAGGGTAGCGGCGAGCTATTAAAGCCGGCAGTAATTGCCACAAACGCGCCCGCGTCAACCGCGGTAAGCACCGGGCTGCTGGTCACAGGCTCAATTGCGTCAACTAACGGTTCAGCCATCGCTTCGCTGATTTCATCGGAGCTCAGCACAATCGGCGTTGATTCTACGGGTCCGCCAAAAAACATCTGCCCGATTTGGCTTAACCACACAGGCTGAATGGTTGCCAGGGCACCGACAGCAATGACCGCTGCAGCGGCAATGCTCGGGATCAGCCAGTTTTTGCGGTTGCTTGACTGCGATGGAATGTGTTCGAAGTTGCCGCTGGTCGGTGCACCGATCCGCATCGAAACTTCATTCAGCGCGCTCAACATCTGCTGTGCGTTTTTAAATCGGGCTTCGCGTGACTTGGCCATTGCCGTAGCAATAAAAGGCTGCCAGTGTCGCCGTTCCGGCGGTAAAAGCGGCACCGGGTCTTGCGCATGCATCAGAGCCAGAGCCAGAGCTTCGGTGGCCTGATAGGGCAGCGATCCGGTAAGCAGCTCAAATGCCAGAACACCGACGCTGTACAGATCTGCACGTCCATCAACCTGCTCCCCACGCGCTTGTTCGGGCGCCATATAGCCGGCGCTGCCGACAGCAAGTCCCTCGGTAGTAATACGCGCCGCATTCCGCTTGGACAGCGCGATACCGAAATCGGTGAGCAAGGGACGGTCCGCGTTGTCGAACAGCACATTTTCTGCTTTAACGTCACGATGCACGATGCCGCGCGCATGCGCGTAGTCCAGCGCGGCGAGTAGCGCCCTGAGTACTTCAACTACGCGGGCTTCGTTGTCACGGAAATCGCGTTGTCCCAAATGACCTTTGGACAGGTACGGCATTACGTAGTAAATGAGCCCCTGCGGGGTTCGTCCAACCTCATGGATGCTGACGATGCACGGGTGTTCAAGCTTGGCGATGGTCCGTGCTTCCTGCTCAAAGCGCTGCTTGGATATTTCGTCTTTGAGAATGTGCGGGGCGGTAATTTTAATCGCAACTTGCCGGTCAAGAGATTCTTGAACGCCCAGATACACGTACGACATTCCGCCGCGACCGATCATGCGAATTACCCGGTAGCCCGCAACGTCCGGCATGACGCTGGTTAATAAGGCTGAGAGCTCGTCAGGTGAGAGCTCTTCTTCGTTGGGTGAGTTGAAGCGTATGATGGCCATCCAGTCAGAATACCTCGGGATTTTTGCAGTGCAAGCTACTTTATTGAACTTGGTCACACTGTTTTAAGCTCGAACCGTTTTCTGGGTGGCCATTTAAGCCACAGTGACCCCCAGCGTCACTGATGACTCCGGTGCGTCAGTGGGTCGGGCCGCCTGGTCTTTCAACATGACTCAAGCGCCGAGCCCGTCTGGCCGCTATTAAGGCTTCGGTTCAGCCGCGCCGTTCGGCTTTTGGCATAATGGGCGCTGTACTTTCTATCAAACGCTTGTTTAAGGAATATATATGTCGCGAAAGATTGCCGTAATCAAAGGTGATGGAATTGGCCCGGAAATCATGGATGCCTGCCTCACCGTTCTGGATGCCTTCAAACTGGGTCTGGAGTATGACTTTGTCGATGCGGGTCTGGTGGCATTAGAAAAACACGGCGAGCTTCTGCCGCAGGCGACGTTGGACACCATCGCCTTGCACAAGATTGCGCTGAAGAGCCCGTTAACGACGCCGGTCGGTGGCGGATTCAGCTCGATCAACGTGCAATTGCGTAAGAAGTTTGATTTGTACGCAAACGTGAGGCCTGCGATTACTTTTCCCAATACCAAGTCGCGTTATGACGGTATCGATTTGATCACCGTGCGTGAAAATACTGAGGGCGCGTACATTGGTGAAGGTCAGGCGATTACTGAAGATGGCGAAGTGGCGACACTTACGCAAAAGGTTACCAAAAAGGGCTCTGAGCGAATCGCGCGCTACGCCTTTGAATTAGCCAGGCGCTGTGGACGTAAGAAAGTCACGATTGTGCACAAAGCCAATATCCTTAAGACAACCTCGGGTCTGTTTTTGAAAACCGCGCAGGAAGTTTCGAAAGATTATCCGGAAATCGAATGCAACGACATGATCGTTGATAACACATGTATGCAGTTAGTGATGCGTCCGGAACAGTTCGATGTGATCGTTACGACCAATTTGTTTGGCGATATCGTCTCGGACTTATGCGCCGGTCTGGTCGGCGGCCTGGGTCTGGCACCTGGCGCTAATATTGGTGCCAATGCCGCAATCTTCGAAGCGGTGCATGGTTCAGCGCCGGACATTGCCGGCAAGGGGATTGCAAATCCTTGTGCACTCTTGCTCGGTGCAGCGCAGATGCTTGATCATATTGATCGTGTTGCCGAAGCCAATCGTATTCGTGCCGCTATTCGTGCGTGTATGGCCGAGCGCGACTCGGTGACCCCGGATCTTGGTGGCAGCGGTAATACGATGGGCTTTGCGAAAGCGATTGCAGCGCGCGCAACGGCTTAGTCGGTAGATTGCACAGAGAAAAACGGCAGCCGGGGCTGCCGTTTTTTTTTGCGTCTCAGAAAAGAAGTGAGGCCATTTTTCGACGATACTGGCCGACCAGGTCCGGGTCGCCGATAATTCGAAATGCGTCGATCAATGCTTTCTTCGGCAGTTCATCCTGGTATTTGCGATCTTGCTTGAGCATAGCCAGAAATTGCTCCAAGCCTTGTTCGTGCTGTCCCTGAACAATCAGTTGTGCGCCCAGCAAATGGCGCGCGCGCAGGTCGGTTTCATCTTGCTCTAAAGATTTCTTCAATACGTCAATCGGTGGCGCGTTTTTCACCAGCACAGAAAAGCCTAGGCGCGCGTGGGCAGCGATTGCACGATCGTCCGTAGCCAGATTCGCCGGTAAATTGTCCAGCAGCTGTAGCGCATCTTTGTCGTTTCCGACATGAGCTAAGGCCAGCGCGTAATCAAGTTTCAGGTCGTCTTGATCGGGTTTTTCTTCCACGGCTTTGCGCAGACGAATGACTTCCGCTTCGTAGTCAACTTCCGCCGGTTTTTTATCGACCAGTTCTGCCGGCCCCGCTGCCCCATTAATTATCTCTGGAGCGACAGCGTTAACCTCATGCTTTTTCAGAAACTCGCGTAACTGACCTTCCGGTAAGGCACCCGGGAATCCGTCGACAATTTGTCCGTCCTTAAGCAACATAACGGTTGGGATCGATTTGATTTGAAAGTAGCCAGCAAGTTGCTGCTCTTGATCGACATCTACTTTGGCAAGCAGAAATCCACCGTTAAATTCCTCGGCGAGCTTTTCCAAAATAGGGCCTAAAGTTTTGCATGGACCGCACCAGGGCGCCCAAAAGTCGACCAGAACCGGCACTTCTTTGGATTTGAGAATGACGTCGTTTTCAAAGCCAGCAAGATTGGCATCGAAAATAAAGGTGTTATTTGCAGCTTCCATGGGTTTGGCCAAGCCTTAATGAGTGTCCTATACCTAGATTGTGCCAAATTCCTATAAAACAAGTGTTTAACGGCTTAGTGCTGGTCAATGCTTGGCAACGGGTATTTGTATCCCGATGCGCAATTAAATAGGACCGCGCTTTGATTGGCCTGCAGCAAGCCCTGCGATCGAGCCAGACGCACACCGGCAAGCGTGGCCGCGCCTTCCGGGCACAGCAGCATGCCATCTTGAGTGCCGGCATCACGCCAGGCCTGAGTAATTGCCGCTTCGCTAACGGCCAACGCCGCACCGCGGGATTCACGCACCGCACGCAGAATCAAAAAATCGCCCAATGCTTGCGGCACACGGATGCCGTGGGCTAGCGTTGCTGAGTTTTGCCAGCGCTGAGCGAATTCTGCGCCCTCATCATAGGCGCGCACGATCGGTGCGCAGCCTTCCGATTGAATGGCGAACATCTTGGGTCGTTTGGATCCAATGAGGCCGAGGGATTCCAGCTCGTCGAACGCCTTCCACATGCCGATCAAGCCAGTACCGCCGCCGGTAGGGTAGAAAATGGCATCGGGCAAGGTCCATTGAAACTGTTCAGCCAGTTCAAGCCCCATGGTTTTTTTGCCTTCGATCCGGTACGGCTCGCGCAAAGTGGCGCAATTAAACCAGCGGCCTTCTTTTTCACCCTGAGCGACGAGCTTTCCGCAGTCGTCGATCATGCCATCCACTACGGTCAGTTGTGCGCCCTGTAAGACGATTTCGTCCAAATTGGCTTTAGGTGTGTCGGAAGGGCAAAAGCAGTGCGCCTGTATTCCTGCACGTACACAGTAAGCCGCCATCGCTGCGCCGGCATTGCCGTTTGTCGGAATAGCCATGCGGGTGACACCTAGGACTTTGGCCAAATTGACCGCCATCACTAATCCGCGTGCCTTAAACGAGCCCGTCGGTAATCGGCCTTCGTCCTTAAACCAAATGTTGGTTTGGATTTGCTCGCTGATTTGATCCAGGCGGATCAGCGGCGTGCAAATTTCACCCAGAGATACCGGTGCGATTTCCAGCGCTAGCGGTAGTAGTTCGCGGTAGCGCCACATATCGCTAGTGCGGCACTTCCACTCCCCGGATTGCCATGCCCGTTTGATCTCGTCCAAACGATATCGAACTAATAAGGGCTTACCGACACTCGATACGGTGTTTATTTGATTGGGCTCGAAACGTTCACCGCTAAGAGCGCATTCCAGATGACTGACAAATTGATTTAACACAGGTACTCCAACAACCGGCATTGTTGAAAGCCGCCGCGCTCTTGCCCGGCGGCTTGGATTGCTACAGCACTAACTCACTGCTTAAAAATCTTTCCATCCTTCATCACAAAATTGACGGAACGCACCAACTCAATGTTTTCCACCGGGTTGCCTTCAACCGCAATAATATCGGCCTTGAATCCCGGTGCGATTTGGCCCAGATCGTCCGCGCCCAACGCTTTGGCTGAATTGAATGTTGCAGTCTGCAGGGCAGCCTGCGCGGACATTCCAGACTGCGTCATCAAAACGAACTCGCCTGCATTGTCGCCGTGTGGGAATACCCCCGCATCGGTACCGAATGCAATCGGCACGCCGGCCTTGTAGGCTTTTTCAAAGGTGGCTTGAATCTGTGCCCCCACGCGGGCTGCTTTGGGACGAATGATTTCAGGGTAGTAGCCTTCCTCTTTGGCCTTTTCGCGGACAAAGTTTCCGGCGGATATCGTCGGTACGTACCAGGTGCCGCGTTCCTTCATCAGGCGCATGATTTCATCGTTCATGTACGTGCCATGCTCAATTGAGTTGACCCCGGCGAGTACGGCGCGCTTCATACCCTCGGCGCCATGCGCATGGGCGGCAACGGTGTAACCATAGTCTTTGGCGGTCTGCACGACGACTGCAATTTCATCGACGGTAAATTGCGGTGCATCCGCAGACTTGGCGTAACTGAGTACGCCGCCGGTGGCGGTAATCTTGATCAGGTCGGAGCCGTCTTTATAGCGTTGTCTGACCGCTTGCCGGGCTTGATCGGGGCTATTAATGACGCCCTCGGTCGGGCCGGGTGGGCCGATCAGATGCGACAGCTCGGCATTAAGTCCATTGGTGGGGTCACCGTGACCGCCGGTGGATGCAATGGACTTACCCGCAGCAAAGATGCGCGGTCCGCGTAAAACGCCTTCGTTAATGGAGTCGCGCATGGCCAGGGCAATGTCGCCGCCGAGATCGCGAACCGTGGTGAATCCAGCCAGAAGGGTTCGCTCGGCGTAGGAGACAGACCGGAATGCAAAATGTTCCGGATTCAGCCGAAAACCTTCAGTGTAGCGTCCGGGCCCGGACTCTCCGGATAAATGCACGTGCATATCGATCCAACCGGGCATACAGGTGTGCTTATCCAAATTGATAAATCCCGGCCACTCGGCCCCGCGCTTGCCGGCATGGATCGCGCTGATGCGCCCGTCTTCGACCACGATCGTGTGCGGGCCGAGCACTTTTGCTGCTTTTGAGTCGAACACCTGACCGCATTGGATGGCTGTCGGGGCCGCGGCTGCGGGCACTGTGGCGGCCAGAGAAAGTAGCAGAACGCTGGTTTTCATCGTGTGTTCCCTGAAATTATCAATGTGCCTAGCATCATGCCAGAGCTGGAATCCGATTGCCCGAGGCGACGAATCGATCCGGAGTCAGTACAATTCGCCAACCAGCTCAGGGGATAGTAATGAAGGTCAAATCGAATCCGATCCGCACGATTAGCCGTCTGGCATTTGCGGTGCTTTTTCTCGTAGCCGCTTATTTCTACGCTAACGCCCAGGGCGGGGGTCAGATGAGTCTGACCTTAGCTGCGGTGATTGGTGCCTATATGGCGCTCAATATCGGTGCCAATGATGTTGCCAACAATATGGGGCCGGCGGTTGGCGCCAAGGCCATGACCATGTTGTCGGCCATTATTATTGCCGCCATTTTTGAAGCAGGAGGAGCAATTATCGCTGGCGGTGACGTCGTTTCCACGATCAAGGATGGAATCATCAATCCGGAAATGCTGCCGGATGCGGCGACCTTTATCTGGTTGATGACCGGCGCGCTGTTAGCTGCGGCTTTGTGGCTGAACATCGCTACCGCGATGGGCGCCCCGGTTTCGACAACGCATTCTATCGTCGGTGGCGTGCTCGGTGCCGGTGTCGCTGCAGGCGGTTTGGCGATTGCTGACTGGGGCAAATTGGGCCAGATCGCAGCGAGCTGGGTTATATCGCCGGTGCTTGGCGGGCTCATTGCAGCCGGGTTTTTATACGTCGTAAAGCGCTCGGTCATGTACAAGCCGAACATGATCGAAGCCGCGAAAGTGATCGTGCCGCGCCTCGTAGCATTTATGGCGTTTGCGTTTGCAACATATTTAATGCTTAAGGGTCTGAAGAAAATTATCCCGGTTTCCACCGCGGTTGCCTTTATTGTCGGAGCCGTCACTGCAGCGGTCGCTTATGTCGCGGTACGCCCCTTAGTGAGCAAGGCCGCAGACAGGCTGGGTAACGACAAAGGCAGTATCAATACGCTATTCAATATCCCACTGATTTTCTCCGCGGCGCTGCTCAGCTTCGCACATGGCGCCAATGATGTGGCCAATGCAATTGGTCCTCTGGCAGCGATCAACGAAGCGGTGATGGGCGGCGACGTTGCAGCACAGGCTGCAATTCCACTATGGGTCATGCTCATCGGTGCGCTCGGCATTGCGGTTGGCTTAATGCTTTATGGTCCAAAACTCATTCGAACAGTCGGTTCGGAAATTACCGAGCTGGATCAGTCGCGCGCATTCTGTATCGCGATGTCGGCGGCCATTACAGTGATTGTGGCGTCGCAGTTAGGCCTGCCGGTGAGTTCGACCCATATTGCGGTCGGTGCGGTATTTGGTGTGGGATTCCTGCGCGAGATGATCAAGGCCAATTATCACGACATGATCGAAGAAATTCGCCACCATCATCAAGGCTCAGACAAAGAAACGGTTGATCGCGTACTGTCTGAGTTTGAAACAGCCACTATTGAAGAAAAGGGCGCGTTGCTCAAATCGTTAAAGGCCCAGGCGAAAGACGCGCCGGTGACTAAGCGCGAACGTAAAAGCCTGCGTAAGGTTTATCGCAAAGATTTGGTCAAGCGCTCGATGTTGTATCGAATCGCGGCAGCATGGGTCATTACAGTTCCTGCTTCAGCGCTAATGGGCGCACTGTTCTTCTACGCAATTCGCGGCATGAGTATGCCGGGAATTTAATATTGTTCATTCAGCTCCGGCGCGCCGGGGCTTAAGTAATTGAAAGACGAGTTCATGCAAGAAACCTACGATCCAAAATCGATTGAAGCAGCCGCACAGCAACATTGGCAGAGCACTAAAGCCTTTGAAGTAAAAGAGGACTCTGCCCGGCCTAAGTTTTATTGCTTGTCGATGCTGCCATACCCCAGTGGTGCGTTGCATATGGGGCATGTGCGCAACTATACAATCGGTGATGTAATCAGCCGTCATCGGCGCATGCTCGGTTTCAATGTTATGCAGCCGATGGGCTGGGACGCATTCGGATTACCGGCAGAAAATGCTGCGATCAAAAACAAAACAGCACCGGCAAAATGGACTTATGCCAATATCGATCACATGCGCAGCCAGCTCAAGATGCTCGGTTACGCGATCGATTGGTCACGCGAGCTCACCACGTGTAAGCAAGAGTATTACCGCTGGGAACAGGAGTTTTTTGTTCGTTTGTATAAAAAGGGTTTGGTTTACCGTAAGAACAGCGTTGTGAACTGGGACCCGGTGGATCAGACCGTATTAGCCAACGAACAGGTTGTCGATGGTCGCGGTTGGCGTTCCGGCGCTTTGGTTGAAAAGCGCGAGATTCCGCAGTGGTTTTTGAAAATTACCGATTTCGCCGAAGACCTTCTGGCCGGACTCGACAAGCTTGATGGCTGGCCGGATGCAGTCAAGACGATGCAGCGCAATTGGATCGGTCGATCTGAAGGCGTCGAGATTGATTTTACGGTTGCCGATTCGGAACAAAAAATTACCGTATTTACGACGCGCCCCGACACGCTGTTTGGCGTGACCTATCTTGCCGTCGCAGCAGAGCATCCGATCGCATTGGCGGCTGCGCAGAGCGACGCCAAGCTGGCCGCGTTTATTGCTGAGTGTCGCGCAGGTGCAAATACCGAGGCTGATCTGGAAACGCAGGCTAGACGCGGAGTCGCGACCAACACATTTGCGGTTCATCCAATCAGCGGTGAGCGATTGCCGATCTGGGTCGCGAACTTTGTGCTGATGAGCTACGGCACCGGCGCGGTGATGGCGGTGCCGGGCCACGATGAGCGTGACGGCGCATTTGCGCGCAGCTATAACTTGCCGATAAAGCAAGTGATCGAAGTGCCGGGTGAGTCGTTTGATGTCGGTCAGTGGCAGGACTGGTACGCCGATAAAACCGCGACTGGATTGCGCTTGATCAATTCCGGAGAGTTTGATGGCCTGAATTTCCAACAGGCGTTCGATCAAATTTCCGACAAGCTCGAAAAGCTCGGGAGGGCCAAACGCCGGGTTAACTATCGTTTGCGCGATTGGGGCGTGAGTCGCCAACGTTATTGGGGATGCCCGATTCCCATGATGTACGACGATAAGGGCGAGGCGCATGCCGTGGCGGAGTCTCAACTTCCCGTCGTGCTGCCCGAAGACGTCGCGTTTTCGGGCGTGACATCGCCGATCAAAGCCGATCCCGCATGGCGTCAGTTTACTGATGCCGACACCGGCCAGAAGTTTGAGCGCGAGACCGATACGTTTGACACCTTTATGGAGTCGAGCTGGTATTACGCGCGCTATTGTTCGCCCGGCGCCGATTCAATGCTTGATGAGCGCGCGAAATATTGGTTGCCAGTCGATCAATACATTGGTGGTATCGAACATGCCGTGATGCATTTGATGTATTTCCGGTTTTTCCATCGCCTCATGCGTGATGCCGGTTACGTCAACGGTGATGAGCCGGCGACTAATCTGCTGTGTCAGGGGATGGTTGTAGCAGAAACCTTCTACAGAGAAGCTACGATTCAAGTGCCTGATACCGGCCGTCATGCGAAAGCCGGTGCGCAAAAAAGTGCCACTGAGATCCATTGGTTCAATCCAGCTGATGTTGAGGTTGAGCGCGATGAGCGCGGTCGTGTTGTTGGTGCTAAGTTGCGTGCTGATGGCCAGCCGGTAAGCCTTGGCGGCATCGAAAAAATGTCGAAGTCGAAGAATAACGGCGTTGATCCGCAAATCATGGTCGATAAATTCGGCGCGGATACCGTGCGACTGTTTTCAATGTTTGCAGCGCCGCCGGAGCAAAGTCTTGAGTGGAACGAGGCAGGTGTGGAAGGCATGTCTCGATTCTTGCGTCGCATATGGGCCCAGGTACAAAAGCACGTGGGCAGCGCCCAATCAAAGGACTATGATGTAACTGCATTGAGCGCCGAGGGTAAAGCTCTGCGCCGCCAGTTACATGAAGTTATTCAGAAGGTCGGTGATGATTACGCGCGCCGCTATGCCTTCAACACGGCGATTGCGTCGGTGATGGAGCTAAGTAACAACCTGGCAAAATTCGATGAGGATTCGGCGAGCGCGATTGGTCTGCGTCAGGAGGCCTATGAGGCTATCACCCTGCTGCTCAATCCGATCACTCCGCACATTTGTCATCAGCTTTGGCAGGAGCTCGGGCATAAGGCGTGTACTCTAGAAGATGTGCCGTTCCCGAAAGCCGATCCGGAAGCCTTGCAGCGCGATAGTGTGACTTTGGCCATTCAAGTGAACGGCAAATTGCGCGGAACGCTGGATATTGCGATCACCGCGGAGAAAAGCGTCATCGAAGCTGAGGCCTTGGCAATACCTAACGTGCAGAAGTTTCTCGAGGGTCAGGTTGTGCGAAAGATCATTATCGTGCCTGGCAAAATTGTAAACATCGTGGCGAACTGATCATGAAAAAAGTTGTTCTGGTTCTGTTTTTTCTTTCACTTATCGGCTGCGGATTTCAACCGCGCGGTTCGCTATATTCATTTGGCGCATCGCAGCCGGTGAGCGTGCAGTCGCCCGATTCGCGCAGTGAACTAAAAAAAATGCTTGAGCAGAGTCTACGTCGATCCGGAGCGCAGGCAGATGAGGCGGCGACCAACGTTGCGCGTCTCGTGCTGATTGCCGAGCAATGGCATATCCGGCCATTATCGGTCGACACGCAAATTTCAGCGCGTGAGTATGAGTCACGCTATGTCGTGCGGTTCTCATTAATGGGCGCCAATGGCGAGCCATTAATTACAGGGCAGTCGATCGAAATGTCGCGTGATTATATTTACGACGTGCAGGATTCGTTTGGTACGCCCGGTGAGCAGGAACTGATTGCCGAGGAAATTCGGCGCGATATGGCCTCGGCCATTCTGTTGCAGGTGTCGCGCAAGCTCGCCGCAAACTGATCTCAGATGGACGTCCGCCCCGACCGATTACAAAAGCAACTCGAAAGCGAAGCGCTGAAGCCCATTTATCTGGTTGCCGGCAGTGAGCCTCTGATCGTGATGGAGTGTGCCGACGCGATACGGCGAAAGGCGAAGGAAAGCGGATACGCTGAGCGTGAAATATTCGACGTAGATAATTCGTTCGACTGGAACGAGTTGGATCGCGAGTTAGCCAGCCCCAGCTTATTCTCGAGCCAGCGTTTATTTGATGTGCGCATGCCTACCGGCAAGCCCGGTCGCGATGGCGGTGAGGCATTGCGCGCGTTTTGCGAAAATCCAGCGCCCGATGTAGTGCTTTTGATCACCGGCCAAGATTGGAGTGGCAAGCATTCGGGCAAATGGAGCGAAGCCATTAGCAAGGTGGGCCATAGCATTATTGCCTGGCCGCTCAAGCCCCATGAAATGCCCGAGTGGGTTCAGACACGTTGTCGCAGTGTCGGGGTGGTGCTGACGCCCGATGCGGTTGAAGCGTTGATCAATCGAATTGAAGGCAATTTGCTTGCTGCCGCACAGGAAATTGAAAAGCTCGCATTGCTCGCACCGAAGAGCGCAATCGACGCGCAAATGCTTGAGGCTCTGGTTGCCGATTCGTCACGATACGATGTTTTCCGATTAGCCGAGTGCGCGCTTTCGGGTGAACATGCGCGAGTTGCGAAGATCTTGCGGGCGTTGCGTGCCGAAGGTAACCAGGTGCCGGGCTTAATGCCCTGGCTGGCTACCGAATTCAATCGCATGGCCTATTTGGCGCAAGCGCAGGCGGCGGGTCAGGATATTCGCAGTGCGATGCGTTCGGAGCGCATTTGGGATTCTAAACAAGCCGTCTATCAGCGCGCATTGCAGCGCCACGGACCGGGTTACTGGCAAAGTATTCCGGCTCGTTTAGGTTTAATTGATCGAGCGTCTAAAGGGCGCGGCGACGTAGATCCGTGGCTGGAGCTTGAGCGGATGTTGCTGAGTGTTGCTCAGGTCAAGCTAACGCGCCCGCTGGCATGAAGCCGCGAATTTTCTATGGTGGAAGTTTCGATCCGGTGCATCGGGCACATATCGAACTGGCCGAGTTCGCCCGGCAGTTTTTTGCCTGCGACATTGAGATTATTCCGGCCGGCGATCCGGCCTTGCGCGCGCCGCTACAAGCGACAGGGCAACAGCGCTTACACATGCTTGAGTTGGCGTGTGCCAATCGTCCGGGCTTGCGTATAGATCAACGCGAGCTTCGAAAATCTGGTCGCTCGTACACGATTGAGACCCTGAGCGATTTACGTAGGGAGCTCGGAGCTGAGCAATCTATCGTTTGGTTATGTGGTTCTGACACATTCATAAAGCTGCCGCAATGGCGTAACTGGCGCGCGCTTTTTGAGTACTGCCATTGGGCGGTTGCGCCCCGGCCCGGTTCCAAGCTGACCGGGCTACCCAGCGAGTTAGATGAGTTTTGTAAAGACCGGTGGACCACAGATCCTGCCCGGATTGGCGCACAGCCAGCGGGAAACGTGCTGATTTTGCCGTTCAAAATGACCGATGTTTCGGCCACTGCAATCCGCTCAGATCAGGCTAATGGGCAAGATACGAGCTCTTCACTGGACCCGGCGGTGGCTCAATATATTCGGGATCAAGGGCTGTATCTGCCCGCCGAACCGGACCATCGCTTATAATTGGCTACACCCAGAAACCCTAAGGTTCGGTCTTGAGTAAACAAGCGCAAGTCATCAAAACACAAATTCCAACCCCGCCACCGCCGGTCAGCGAACTGCTTCGGCTAGTTCATATAGGCCTGGAAGAAATTAAAGCAAAAGACACAGTCGAAATTGATGTGCGCGGAAAAAGCAGCGTCGCGGACTATATGGTGATCGCTTCCGGCACATCGACCCGGCACGTTAAATCGGTGGCCGAAGAAGTAGTAAAGCAAGTTAAGGCTGCCGGAGTCATGCCTCTGGGCGTTGAAGGTGAGCGCGAGGCTGAGTGGGTATTGGTCGATCTGGGCGATGTCATCGTGCACGTCATGTTGCCCCGGGTGCGCGAGTTTTATGCATTAGAACGGCTCTGGACGGTGGGTGATCAAGCGCCAACCCATGAAGAGGGCTCAACGCCGAACACATGAAAGCCAAGCTGATCGCTGTGGGCGAACGGCCACCGACCTGGGTGGCCGAAGGCTTTGCCGATTATCAAAAGCGTTTGTCGCATTGGCTGCCGATGGAGCTGAGCGAAATAGCGCCGGGTTTTCGCGGCAAGAGCGCAAGCATAGCGAAAGCCACCGAGGATGAAGGCGAGCGCGTGCTCGCGGTTATTCCCAAGTCGTCACGTGTCATTGCTCTGGAGGTTACCGGTAAGCAGTGGACTTCCGAGCAGTTGGCCGAACGGATGGAGCATTGGCGGCTTCTCGGGCAGGACCTGTGCTTTTTAATCGGCGGGCCTGAGGGTCATTCGCCAAGCGTGTTGGCCAGAAGTGATGAGAAGTGGTCGCTGAGCGCGTTGACTTTGCCACATATGTTAGTTCGCCTGGTGTTAGCCGAGCAGCTGTATCGAGCTTGCAGCATTCTGGCGAATCATCCGTATCATCGGGCCTGAGCAGCTAAATACCGAATTTCCAACATATTTTTGACCTAGCTCGGTTATGCTTTAGGCATGATCTATTTAGCGTCGCAATCTCCGCGTCGGCGTGAGTTGCTGGAACAAATTAAAGTTAAGTTCGGCATTCTCGATATCAGTGTGCCGGAGATTCGCATGCCGGGTGAACCGCCGATGGATTACGTGCGACGTGTCGCCCGTGAAAAAGCCGGTGCCGGACTATTGGCTATGAGCGGGGTGAAAGGCCCGGTTATTGTGGCCGCCGATACCGAAGTGGTTTTGGATGATACGGTGTTCGGCAAGCCCGAAAGTGCCCAACATGCCAGAGAAATGCTGACGACGCTTTCCGGCAAAGAGCATCAAGTGATCTCTGCGGTATGTGTCATTGGCCCTGATCGTGAAGGCCAGCGAACCAGTGAAACTTTCGTCCAGTTCGCACAACTAAGTAAGTCTCAGATAGATATGTATATCGCCTCCGGTGAATGGCAAGGCAAGGCCGGTGCTTACGCGATTCAAGGGATTGCGGCCCGATTCATCAAGCGCATCGTAGGCTCGTACTCTGGTGTTATGGGTTTGCCACTGTTCGAAACGTCCGAGTTACTCATGGAATTTGGTGTGCACGAATGAGCGCTGAAATACTGATCAATGTCACTCCGCGTGAAACCCGCTTAGCGGTGGTCGAGCAGGGCATGTTGCAAGAAGTGCTGATCGAGCGCAGCTCGCGACGCGGCGTGGTCGGCAATTTATATAAGGGCAGGGTCCAGCGGGTGATGCCGGGCATGCAGGCTGCTTTTGTCGATATCGGTTTGGAACGTGCGGCATTTTTGCATGCGAATGACATTTACCGCATGCCGACAACTCTGGCGGCAGATCCTGACGATCAGGGCCCGACACCCACGCCCTCAATTACATCTCTGGTGCACGAAGGGCAGGAGATCGTTGTGCAGGTGGTCAAGGATCCAATTGGCACCAAAGGCGCACGACTCACCTCACAGATATCTATTCCATCCCGGTATTTAGTGTTTTTGCCCCATTCAAAGATGCTCGGAATTTCTGCCAAGATCGAAGATGAGCAAGAGCGCGCGCGACTGCGCAGCATCATGACCGAGTTGATCGGTGAGGAATTTGGTGCCGGATACATTTTGCGGACTAACGCTGAGGGGCAACAAGCGCAGGCCCTGGCTGAAGACGTGCGGTATTTGAAGCAAGCGTGGCGTTATACGCAACAAACGGCAGAGCGGGCCCCGATTGGCGGCTGTATTTATGAAGACTTGTCCTTGCCGTTACGCGGAATTCGCGACTTGATGCGCCCGGATATTGATCGGGTGCGGGTTGACTCTCGCGAGACCTTTGATCGCTTAAATCAGTTTGCTCAACAGTTCATTCCGGATTTAGCTGATCGAGTGCAGTGGTACAACGGCGAACAGCCAATCTTTGATTTGTTCGGTGTCGAAGACGAAATTCAAAGTGCATTAAATCAGCAAGTGCCGCTTAAGTCGGGCGGCTATCTGGTTATCGATCAAACGGAATCGATGACCACCGTTGATGTCAATACAGGCTCATTTCTGGGTCAGCGAAATTTAGAGGATACGGTTTACCGCACAAACCTGGAGGCCGCGCAGGCCGTGGCGCGACACCTGCGCCTACGAAATTTAGGTGGGATCATCATCATCGACTTTATCGATATGTCTGATGAGGAGCATCGGCGCCAGGTACTGCGCACATTGGAGAAGTCCCT
>CBDUOG010000010.1:0-39897 GCA_965368785.1 uncultured Gammaproteobacteria bacterium
AAATCTAGCAGCTCACCCGGATATCCACGAGTAGGGTAGGTAGGCTTTGTGTCTGGGAAATATTTCCTGTCGTGCTGCATTATGATGGGCGCGCACCCCTCTCCAATCGGAAACTCAATGCGCTTTGTAATATTGATTTTTTTCAGTGTCACTTTGTTGAGCTGTCAAGAACAGGCGCATGTGCCACCCGATGAGGCGGGCGTATCCGAACGCATGCTAGAGGCTGATGTTCGCTTTCTCGCAGATGACTTGTTGGAAGGCCGCGAGGCCGGAACTCGTGGTTACGATCTGGCCGCTCACTACGTGGCCCAGCGATTGCGATCAATGGGTCTGGAACCGGCAGGCGAGAACGGCAGCTATTTTCAGGAAGTACCATTGTATCGGTCGATCCGGCGGCAGGAAGGTGCGCGTTTCAGCATTGCCTATCCCGATAGAACGCTCGAGCTGGCGTTTCAAAAGGACTACTTGCCGGGTCACGATTTTACTGCGGAAAAATTTCTAGTTACGGCACCCCTGGTATTTGTGTCGCAGGCGGTTGTCGCGCCTGAATTGGATCAGGATGATTTGGCGGGTTTGGACCTGCGAGGAAAAATAGCCGTTGTGCTATCCAATGCGCCGAGTCGCTTTGATAACAATCAACGCGCATTTTATTCTTCCGGTCGGGAGAAGCTGGCGGCATTAAATGCGCGCGGCGTGGTTGGCGTCGTTTGGATCAGCGACCCGGATCGCGAAGCGAAGCGACCCTGGGAGCAGGGTGCTGCGAATTGGCAGCGACCGGCAATGAAAATTCGAACCGCCGATGGTGGAATTCTGGATGGTTACGCAAATATCCAGGCACAGGCCAGCCTGAGTGTCGCGGCGGCGAGAAAATTATTTGTTGGCAGCAAGTACTCGGCTGACGAAGTTTTTGAGATGCTCAAGTCGGATGCATTGAAGTCTTTTGAGTTGCCGGTCAGCGTAACAATTGCCGGACAAAACTCTATCTCGACATTAACCAGCAGGAATGTCGTCGCGCGACTGCCGGGAACCGACTCGTTGTTGCGCAATGAGCATGTGGTTTTTTCTGCTCATCTCGATCATGTGGGTATTGGCGCCGAAGTTAATGGTGACAAAATTTACAACGGCGCTCTGGACAATGCGCTAGGTGTCTCGGTGATGCTGGATGTGGCAAGGCAGATGAGCCAGGCGCGGGCGAACCGGCGGTCCGGGTTGTTCCTGGCGGTTACTGCCGAGGAAAAAGGCTTGCTCGGCTCACAGTACTTTTCCGAGTATCCAACGGTGAGTGCCGACAGTATCGTTGCCAACATCAATATGGATATGCCGGTCATTTTGACCGAGCTCACTGATGTTATCGCTCTGGGCACCCAGCACAGCAGTCTGAAAGACGCAGTGGAGCAATCGGCGCAAACGGTAGGCGTGTCACTGAGCGAAGATCCGTTTCCTGAGGAGGTCTTTTTTGTGCGCAGCGATCAGTATTCCTTTATCCGCAAGGGCATTCCCGCACTGGCGATGGATGGTGGAATCGACTCAGCGAGTAGCGTCGAAGACGGTAAGAAAATCATTATGGACTTCCTCGCGAATCACTACCATCAACCCTCAGATTCCGTCGCATTGCCGATACATTATCCCAGTGTCGCCAAACTGGCGCGCTTAAACGCTGAGATCGCTTGGCGCGTAGCGAATGCCGATGAAAGGCCCAGATGGAATGAAGGCGACTTCTTCGGAACCAAGTTCGGAAAAGCTCCGTGATATCGCCTTGCCTGCGAGCGCCGCCACTGTGCGGTGCCCGCCTGGTGCTGTGCCATGACGCGAACAGTGGAGTATGATTCCCCGTAGTAATGAACTCTTTGGTTAAAGCTCTAGAAGTCTGCGCAGGAAGCCTGACTCCTGCTGGGGTTTATCGGCCTGGAGTAATTCATAGTGGCTAAGCTTGCACCACTTAAGGCGCGCCTGTTTATTTTATTGGCCGTGCTGATGTTGCCGGTCGTCGGGCTGTTGTTGTATCACGCCTATACCAGTGCAAGCTCTGAGCTCGAGGCCTCGCGGGTCAACAGTCTGCAACAAGCCCGCAAGGTCGCAGCACAAATTTCTCTGTACTTAAGAAATGAAGCAACGGCGCTCGAACGGCTGTCGCAGCGTTCTGACGTGCGTAATTTGGACCCGCAGAACTGTGACCCGCTCATGCCTGAGCTCAGCTCGATCTATGGCGGGTTTATCAATATTACGACCATGGATATGCGCGGAAACATAATTTGTTCAGTTTTGCCGTTTAGTGCGTCTGAGAAGCCACATGTTCGATCCGCAACAAGTTTTGAAAAGACATTTAACAATCCCGGGCTAGATATTTCTGAACCCCTTGAAGGGCCCATCTCGGGGCACAGTATCGTCGCGATGACGTATCCGATACGTAATGCTCAGGGCGAGGCGATTGGACGCATCGGTTTCCCAATTGATCTGAAGCGTCTGACTTCGCTAATCGACTTTTCAGGGATCCCTGAGCGCGGCTCAGTGAGTCTGGTCTCGCCTGACCAAAAGCTGTTATTGCGGATTCCGCAGGAGCCGGGTCTGCTGGGTAAGAGCGTTCGCAGCGTGCCTGAGTTTGCCTTGCATGAATTACGGACCAGCGGTCAGTTTGAAGCCCAGGGCATCGACGGCATAAATCGAATTTATGGTGTAGAGCCCATTCCTCTCGCCGGCTGGCGGGTTGTCGCCGGTGTGCCCAGAGATGCGGCTTTGAGTGCGGCGCAGCAAGCAATTTTAAACGCAGTGCAATGGAGCCTATTGCTCATTGTATTAATACTGATTTTGATCTGGCGCCTGCATCGAAATCTCAACTTTGCGGTGGCGGTATTGCAAAAAGCCGCGGCTATTGTTCAGTCGGGTGACGTAAAGGTCCGTTTGCCCGAGACAGGTCCAGCCGAACTGCGCGCGCCGGTCGAGGCATTTAACTCAATGCTGGCGGAGCGCGATCAATCAGAACAGGCCTTGCGCGAAAGTAATTTGCGCTTTCAAAGTTTGATGGATGCCAACGTAATTGGCGTGGTTTTGTGTGAGCCGGAGGGCTTAATTTCCCAAGCAAACGATGCGTTCTTGCAGCTCATTGGTGCAAGTCATTCGGAACTCGAAAAAGGCATGCTCGGATTACCGCAGTTGGCGCCATCACCGATTCAAGTCGATCGGGGTGTGGAAAGCAAAGTGAACATGTCGGCTACTGTCGAGCAAGATTTTAAGCATCGCGACGGCACTCGAATTCCGGTGCGCTGTACGCGAGCAATCGTTGATGAGCGAGGGTCCTTCATCGTGCTGGTGGAGGATATTAGGGAGCGTCGTTATCAGGAAGAGCGCATTGGTCGATTGAGCCGAATGCGTGAAGTGACCAGTAGCATTAACTCAATCATCATGCGGGTGCAGACGCGGCGCGAATTGTTTAATGAAGCATGCCGGATTGCCGTAGAGAGCGGCAAGTTCGGTGTTGCCTGGATTGACCAGATTTCCGATGACCGTTCCACTTTGCGAACAGTTGCAATGGCCGGTGACAATGTTAACGAGATCGCCTGCCCTGAAGGTGATGTCAGGTTGCTTTCAACCGAGCAAAAAGGCGTGATTATCCGTTCACTTCAAGGCGGAAAAATCGATTTCTTTAACGATTTGAGTTCGCCCGATGGGGTGATCAGCGAACGCGGTCGGCGGGCAGTGGAACACGGGTATTTGTCGGTTGCTGCCGTTCCATTGGTGCAGGACGGGCGGACGATTGCGACGTTGATTTTGCTGTCAAATACAGCAGGATTTTTTGACGAAGAAGAGTTAAAGGTTCTGCAAGAGCTATCCATCGATATTTCATTTGCGCTGGATCACATACTGCGCAAGGAGAAGATAGATTTTCTCGATTACTACGATCCCTTAACCGGGTTGCCGAATCGCGCTTTGTTTTTTGAGCGCATGCGTCAGCCGTTGCAGATTGCGCAGCAAAAGGGTGGTGCATTAGCGGTCGTCATGCTGGGACTGTCGCGCTTTCGATTCATCAACGAGGCAATCGGCCGACGACTCGGCGATGCCGTTCTTAATGTCGTTGCATCACGCTTGCAGAATCAGTTAATTGAATCAGAGTTATTGGCGCGAATTGAGGGTGACAAGTTTGTCTTTGTGTTGCACGCGGATGCGCACGAAAGTGATTTGGGGCTGAGCCTTTCGCGCGTAATGAAAGCGTGCTTTTCAGAGCCATTTGTATTTGACCACCAGAAATTATCGATTAGCGCACGAGTCGGTGTGGCGATTTATCCGGGTGATGGCGCAACGGTTGGAGAGTTGTTGCGTAATGCTGAGGCAGCAATGCTCAGTGCCAAAGCGCAACCGCAGGGAATTGCTTTTTATACCAAGCGACTTAACGCCGAAGTTGCCCATGCACTGGATCTCGAGCAAAAACTATCAAACGCATTAAAGGAAGGACAGTTCCGGCTGTATTACCAGCCTAAGTTTGATGCGGCGAGCGAAAAAATCGTCGGACTTGAAGCCTTGCTGCGTTGGAATGCCCCCGGTCAGGGTATGGTTTCGCCCGACGTGTTCTTGCCCTTGCTCGAAGAAACCGGGTTGATATTGCCGATTGGTGCATGGGTGATGATGCAGGCAGTCGAAGATTTTCGACGTTGGACGCAGATGGGCTTAGACCCTCCGCGCATTGCAGTTAACGTTTCGGCACTGCAAATTTCTAATGCCGGATTTATGGATGTGGTGCTCACCGCGACCGATCAGTTAAGTAGCGAAGAACATGGCCTGGATATCGAGATCACCGAGAGCATCTTGATGGCCGATTTGGATCGCAGCATCCAAATGTTGGCGCGGCTCAAAGAAGCCGGCGTGGGCGTCTACGTAGATGATTTCGGTACGGGGTATTGTTCGCTTCAATACTTAGCCCGCTTGCCGGTTGATGCCTTAAAAATTGACCAGTCGTTTGTTTCCATTATGGAAATCAGTCAGAACGATTTAGCGGTTGTATCGACGATTATTTCGCTTTCGCGCAGACTCGGTCTGGCCGTCGTGGCCGAAGGCGTAGAAACTCGAAATCAAGCCGAAATGCTTCGATCAATGGGCTGTGACCAGCTGCAGGGCTATCTATTCAGTCGCCCACTGAGCGCCGAACAGATGGAAGTCAGCCTGGCCACGACCTACGGTCGAATGCCCTAATCGGGCGCTGCTGCCCGTGTATAAAGTGACCTTTCACTACGATCCTTCACGCACTGAGCAATAAAACATCAGCCTTTGCGCAGTTTGCCCCGGCTTTGGATCCTCCGGCAATAAAATTCCCCGATTGAGCGATCTCACCCGCTGGTGAGAGGTCGCCGGCTCTGAAAATTTCTTTCCTATCGAAAACAAGAGCTACCAATCACTTCTTAATCCTTCATCTGAAGTATTACGCAAACTACTGATCCTAATAGTGAAATCTACCCCTGAGCGCGTGTTGACATGCATAAAAAGCGGGTCTAACGTGGGCATATGAGGAAAAATTAGGTTTCCTGTGGTTTTTTGTGGAGAGGGCTTCGGTTGATGTTTCAGGGTGAGACGGCAATTACGGTTGACGACAAGGGGCGAGTAGCTATTCCCGTAGCTTTTCGTGAAATTGTCGCGCGCGACTGCGGCAACCGCTTGGTCATTACCTATAACCCCTATGAAGCGGGTTGCATCTGGCTGTATCCCGATAGCGCATGGCAGAAAGTACGCGATCAGGTGGTCGCCTTGCCGAATGCCAAGCGCGTGCACCGTAATTTGCAGCTCAAGTTAGTGGGTGCCGCCACGCCGGTTGAGCCTGATGGCAACGGGCGTATTTTGTTGCCTTCAAGCCATCGCAACGCGGCAGGAATTGAAAAGAAAGCGGTCCTGCTGGGAATGGGTGGGAAATTGGAATTGTGGAGCGAGCAGGCGCACCTGGCGCAGATCCGTCAAACCATTGGTGAAGACGAGATCAGCGACGACATGCTCGATTTGAGGCTTTAACGGTGGTGGAAGGGGTGGCAGAGCAGCCAAACAGCCCCGCCCATCTCCCTGTGATGTGGGCTCAGGTCGTTGACGCATTGGCGATCCGTCCTGACGGCAGATATTTGGATGGCACTTTCGGGCGCGGCGGTCACGCCCGGGGCATCTTAGAGAAATTGGGGCCAGAAGGTCGGCTATTAGTAATGGATAAGGATCCGCAGGCGATTGCGATAGCACGGGAGATGCAGCGTGGTGATGACCGCGTGCACATCTATCACGGCTCGTTTGCCGAAATGGAATCTTGGACCGAAACCGGCAGCGGACTGGATGGCGTTCTGCTCGATTTAGGCGTGTCCTCCCCGCAATTAGACAATGCCGAACGCGGATTTAGTTTCCGGAAAGATGGCCCGTTGGACATGCGGATGAATCCTGAGCGTGGCCTCAGCGCAGCGCAGTGGTTGGCGCAGGCTGACGAAAAGGAAATAGCCGATGTGCTCTGGCGATTTGGTGAGGAGCGCGCAAGTCGGCGAATCGCGAAGGCGATTGTTGAGCAAAGAGCTGTCCAGCCCATTGAACGTACCGTTCAACTGGCAGAGTTGATTGCACAGATTGTAGGGCGCGGTGATGGACGTATTCATCCCGCTACGCGAAGCTTTCAGGGAATCAGAATTTTTATTAACTCCGAGCTCGACGATATCGACACGGGATTATCGGCCGCTTATAAACGCCTCAAAGCCGGCGGTCGCCTGGTCGTCATGAGCTTCCATTCGTTAGAAGATCGCATCGTTAAGCAATTCATCGCCACGCACGCCAAGGCGCCCGCAGGAAATCGACGCCTGCCTGCTGCGGAGGTTTTTCAGCCGACCCTGAAGGATCTGGCCGGTGCAGTACGCGCAGATGCCGAGGAAGTGCGGCGTAATCCACGTTCGCGAAGTGCGGTTCTGCGGGTCGCGGAGAAGCTGGCATGACCATGCAGCGCTTCAGCCTCTTGGTTCTGGTTGCCGCGTTGGTGGTCGCTGCAATTGCCACGGTATGGACCCGGCATCAACATCGCCGGGCATTCATCGAGCTTAGTCGGCTTGAGCACCAGCGCGATGAGCTGAATATCGAGTTTGGTCGGCTGCAGATTGAACAGGCAACCTGGTCGGAAATGAATCGAGTTGAGCAGGCGGCGATCGGCCGGTTGCAAATGGTGTTTCCGCGCGCACAAGAGATTCAGGTGATTCAGCCATGAGTCTGCGCTCTCGCAATCGCCCATTTGAGCCAGCGGGACGCTTATTGTTCTGCGTAATCGTACTGAGTGCCTGCGCAATGACTCTGGTCGCTCGCGCGGCATATCTGCAGTTGTTGCAGCCTGACTTCTATCAGCAGCAAGGTGATGCGCGCTTTGTACGCGACATCGATGTGCCGGTTTCGCGCGGCATGATTCTGGATCGAAACGGTGAGCCGTTAGCCGTTTCATCACCGGTTGCATCAATCTGGGCTAATCCGAAGGAACTATTGCAGCACCCGGGGCGAATCCAGGAGTTGGCTTCTGCCTTGCAGATCCCTGAGTCAACCTTGTCGCAGCGATTGGCCCAGCGCAGTGATAAGGAGTTCGTATTCTTGCGTCGTCATATGAACCCCGACGATGCGCTCAAAGTTTTAGCCTTAGATATCCCCGGACTGCATTCCCAGCGCGAATTCCGCCGGTTTTATCCGCATGGCGAAGTGATGGCTCATGTTCTGGGTTTCACCAACGTCGACGACGTCGGGCAGGAAGGCTTGGAGTTGGCATTCAACGACTGGCTCAGCGGTACGCCGGGTAAGAAGCGAGTAATCCGAGATCGTCGTGGCCGCACGATTGAAGATGTCGATTTATTGGTTGCACCACAATCCGGAAATGATCTGGTCCTATCGATTGACCGGCGCGTGCAATATCTGGCTTATCGTGAGCTGCGCACCGCATTGCTGGAGCATGGCGCTTCGAGCGGGTCGGTCGTTGTCTTAGATATTCCGACCGGCGAGATAATTGCGGCGGTAAACCAGCCGTCGTTTAATCCCAACTCGCGTAACAATAGCGACACATCTGCGCGGCGCAACCGTGTTGTTACCGATGTGATTGAGCCCGGCTCGGTCATTAAGGCATTCACCGCGGCGGCTGCTTTGGAGAGCGGCGTAAATCCCCGTTATCAGATTGACACATCACCGGGCACCTATCCGTTGGCGGGTCACGTCATTCGTGATTTTCGCGACTACGGCATGGTCGATATGGAGCGGATGCTGATCAAGAGCTCGAACATCGCTGCAGCCAAGTTGGCCGGTGACATGAGCAATGAACATTTCTACCATGTGCTCAGTAATTTTGGTTTCGGCAAAATTACCGGTAGTGGTTTTCCCGGCGAATCGTCCGGCGTACTGCCGGAGCCGCGCAACTGGGGCAAGTTGGAAAAGGCGACGATTTCGTATGGTTACGGTTTGTCCGCCACACCATTGCAAATCGCCCAATCGTATGCGGCACTGGCAAATCATGGTCGCTTGAAGACACCCACCTTTGTACGCGGCGGTACAGCAGACAATGAATCCGGGCAACAGGTCATCGATCCACGCATTGCAGATCAAGTCATGGTGATGCTCGAGTCAGTAACCGGTGCTGAAGGTACGGCGCGAGCAGCGAACATCCCGGGTTATCGTGTTGCAGGTAAAACCGGCACTTCGCGGCGCGCTAGCGTTGGTGGCTATGAGCGTCGTTACATTTCCGTATTTGCCGGCGTTGTGCCGGTAGATAATCCGCGCCTGGCGATGATCGTCGCCATACATGATCCGCGTGGTAACTATTATTACGGTGGCGATGTTTCTGCCCCGGTATTTCAAAAAGTCATGGAAGGCAGCCTGCGTTTGTTGGACGTGCAGCCGGACCGCCCCGAGTACTGGCTGGCGAAAAGCCCGCAAGCCGCGATTGCTGAAGCAGCGCCGGCACCCGCGGTCGGGGGGGTGCAGTGATCGCGAGGATGCCATTGCATCAACTGTTCACCGGTATCGGTCTGTCGCGGCCCGCGATCAATCCTTTGATTACCGGCTTAGCTCTGGATCATCGCCAAATTAAACCCGGCGATGCATTTATCGCGCTGAGCGGTACTCAAACACATGGCTTGCAATATGCCGAACGTGCGCTACTGGCGGGGGCTTCAGTTGTCTTATTCGAGCCACCCGCTCCGGCGCAAACCAAGAGCCTTCAAAATCTGGTCGAAGTTCCGGCATTAAGGGCGCATCTGGGTCGTCTTGCGAACTATTTCTACGGTGAGCCTTCCAGTTATATGCGCTTGGTCGGGGTGACCGGAACCAATGGCAAAACATCGACCGTGCAGCTATTGGCGCAGGCGCTGAATTCGCAAAAATTGGCTGTTGCCACGATTGGTACATTGGGCTCGGGCATGTATGGCGACATTACCGCGTCTGATCGAACGACGCCGGATGTGCTCAGCCTGCATCGTCTACTCGCCGAGCTTAAGAGCCAGTCGGCGAAGTATGTTGCGATGGAGGTTTCTTCGCACGCTTTGGATCAGGGTCGAGTCAGCGGCGTACAAATTGACGTAGGCGTGTTTACCAATCTGACTCACGATCACCTCGATTATCACGGCACGATGGAAGCGTATGCGCGTGCTAAATCACGTTTGTTTGAGCTTCCTTCAGTACGCGTAGCCGTCCTGAATCTGGATGACTCCCATGGCATGCGTATTAAGGAGTCCTTGCCTAAGGACATGTTGGTCGTCGGGTTTAGCACGCTGGAAAATCCGGCGGCACGTTTGCGCGCCAATGACATTCGACTGACTTTAGCCGGACTTGAATTTGAATTGCATGATGTGCTGGCTGCTCGACGCGCATCGGTTCGTTCGTGCTTGTTGGGCCGATTCAACGTCGAGAATATTCTGGCGGTTGCGAGCGTGTTGTTGGCCGAGGGTTTTGAGATAGAACAAATCGTTCGCTCAATTGCCGGGCTGACACCCGTGCCGGGACGTATGAATACGGTTCGCGCTGGTTCCGGAAAACCCCTGGTTGTTGTTGACTATGCGCATACACCTGATGCCCTTGAGCAAACTCTGGCGAGCTTGCGTGGGCATGTGAAAGGACGCCTTATTTGCGTCTTTGGTTGCGGCGGTGATCGTGACCGGGGCAAGCGCCCGCTAATGGCACGTGTAGCGCAGATGCGCGCCGACCAGATTGTTGTGACCGATGATAATCCGCGAAGTGAGAGCAACGGTTCGATCGTTGCGCAGATTTGTCTGGGTTTTGATGCCGGTATTAGTTACCACATTGAACACGATCGCCGGAAGGCCATTGAGTTTGCGATACAAGGAGCTGGCCCGGACGATGTTGTACTGATTGCCGGCAAGGGACATGAGGCCTATCAAGAAGTGAAGGGCGAGCGACTGGAGTTTAGTGATCGGCAAGTCGCTGCGGAGTTGCTGGGGGGCGCATCATGATGCCTTTACAGTTAAGTCAGATAGCTCGCTGGACGGAGTCGCGACTCATCGGAAATGATCTCGCTATTTCCAGCGTGTCCACCGACAGCCGTAAACCGATGCAGGGCGCGCTCTTTATCGCAATCAAGGGTGATCAATTTGACGGCCATGATTTCACGCGACAGGCCGAGGAATCCGGCGCAGTGGCGCTTCTGGTCAGTCGTCAGGTGGAGTCGAGCTTGCCGCAGATTCTATGCGCCGATACGCAAGAGGCATTGGGCGAAATAGCAGCGCAAGTTCACCGCCTTCGTTCGACTATCAACCTGGCGCTTACCGGCAGCAATGGCAAAACGTCGGTGAAAGCATTCTTGTTAGAAATTCTATCCAGACAGGGGCAGGCGTATGCCAACCCCGGTAACTTTAATAATGAAATCGGCTTGCCGCTGTCCGTATTGGGCGCTGATGTCGATGCTAAGTATTCAATATTTGAAATGGGTGCCGGCAAGCCGGGGGATATCGCATACCTCTGCAGTATCGTCACACCGGATGTGGCTCTGGTAAATAACGTTGCGCCGGCACATCTGGAGCGCCTCGGCGACCTGATGGGCGTGGCTCAAACCAAAGGCGCGATCTATGAGGCGCTTAGTGATGACGGTGTTGCGGTAGTCAATGCCGACGACGCATTTTGCGGCTATTTTACTCAGCGCATTGGCCAGCGCCGAATGCTGCGTTTCGGTATTGAGAACAATGCGGATATTTTTGCGTCGCACCTGAGTTTTGGCGAAGAAACGACTAAGTTTAAATTGCATACGCCAATCGGTGACGCCGAATTGCAGCTGCAGTTCTCCGGTCGTCACTGTGTAATGAATGCAATGGCTGCGGCATCTATGGCTATCGCGGTTGGCGCGGATCTGGAGTGCGTCGTCGCCGGGCTGGAAAATTGCCGGCCGATAAAGGGCAGGCAAGTCGTGCATTGGTTGTCTAGCGGTTCGGTTCTTGTGGACGACTCATACAACGCAAATCCTGCATCTGTGGCGGCAGCGATCGCAAGCTTAGCGCTGGCGAAAAAAGATCGTGTATTGGTCCTCGGGGATATGGCTGAGCTGGGTGAGCAGGCTGAAGAACTGCATTCTGATATCGGTCAGCTGGCCGCGAAGTCAGGAATTCAAACGCTGTACACAGTCGGCGTATTGAGTGCGGCGGCAAGCCGCAGCTTTGGATCCGGCGCGCGGCATTTTTCAGATCAGACAGCGCTCGTCGCTGCACTGAGTGAGCTTTTAAAGAGTCCAGTCCATTGCCTGGTTAAGGGTTCGCGATCCAGCGCGATGGATCGGGTTGTTACGCAATTGCTGAAAAACCTGGGATTGGAGGGCGAACACCGTGTTGCTTGAATTGGCTAGATGGTTAAATCAGTACAGCACCGCATTCGGCGTATTCGAATACCTGACGCTTCGGGCAATTTTAGGCGCATTAACCGCGCTTCTGCTGGCGCTTATGTTCGGCCCGCCGGTAATTAGATATCTGGCCTCACTAAAGGCCGGTGGTCAACCCATTCGCAGCGATGGTCCGGCGACACATTTTGCCAAAGCCGGTACGCCGACCATGGGCGGCGCGCTGATTTTATTAGCGATCACCTTGGCCACGCTACTCTGGGCAGACTTGAGTAATCGTTACATCTGGATTGTTCTGGGTGTGATGTTGTCCTTCGGCCTGATCGGCTGGCTCGACGATTGGATCAAAATTGTTCGACGTGATCCAAATGGACTTAAATCGCGGCATAAATACGCGCTGCAGTCGTTGTTTGGACTCATTGCTGCGCTCGTGCTTTTTTACACAGCTGATGCGCCGAGCAACACCACCTTGTACCTGCCGCTGCTTAAGGATGTAGCGCTGCCACTGGGTCTGTTCTTTGTGGTTATCGCCTATTTCTGGATCGTCGGATTCAGCAACGCGGTCAATTTAACCGATGGGTTGGATGGGCTGGCAATCATGCCGACGGTTATGGTGGCGGCTGCCTTGGGAATATTTGCCTATGCATCCGGTCATGCGGTGTTCTCGGCGTATCTACAAATACCGGTAGTTCCGGGGGCCGGAGAATTGGTTGTTCTATGCGCCGCTATCGCCGGTGCCGGTCTTGGGTTCTTGTGGTTCAACACCTTCCCGGCGATGGTCTTTATGGGTGACATCGGTGCCTTAGCTTTAGGCGCGACATTAGGCGCAGTTGCGGTCATCGTGCGACAGGAGCTCGTCCTGGTCGTTATGGGCGGGATTTTTGTAATCGAAACACTTTCGGTAATGGCTCAGGTTGCCTCGTTCAAACTCACCGGCAAGCGCATTTTTCGAATGGCGCCGATTCATCATCACTTTGAGTTGAAAGGCTGGCCCGAGCCGCGCGTCATCGTTCGGTTTTGGATTATCTCTGTGATGCTGGTCCTGGTCGGCCTGGCTACGTTGAAGGTGCGTTGATGGATTATTCCGCCGCCAATGATCGCAACAAGCAAGCCACGCGCATCGACGCGATTACCGGTCGCTTTGATCCGGTACTGCTTGGCTTGTGTATTGCGTTGGCAGCAATCGGCATTGTGATGGTCGCGTCTGCATCATTGGCTCTGGGCGAGACCATGGGTGTCGGTGAATTGTATTTCCTTAACCGCCATCTGATATTCGTCGCCTTAGGTGTCGCGATAGCCGCCGCAGTCATGCACGTTGAGCTCAAATTGATTGAGCAGTACCACGACTTGATTCTGATGGCCGCATTCGTGTTGCTGATGATCGTTTTTATTCCCGGAATTGGTGTCACCGTAAATGGCGCGCGGCGCTGGATCAATGTATTGGTTGCAAACTTCCAAGTGGTTGAAGTTGTGAAGCTGCTGATGATTATTTGGATGGCGAGCTATCTGGTTCGAAACAGGGACCAACTCGCCGATCAGTGGCAAGTGCTGTTAAAGCCCCTGGGTGTGATGATGGCGCTGGTTTGTCTGCTGCTATTGCAGCCGGATTTTGGCTCAGCTGTGCTGCTGATCGGTGTTGGCGCCGCCATGCTATTTCTCGCCGGCGCATCGCTGAAGCGGCTGGCTCTGATGGGCCTTCCGGCGATGATGGTGATGGGGTTAGTGGCGGTGCTGGAACCCTACCGTGTTGCGCGCCTAACGAACTTTCGTGACCCCTGGCAGGATCCGTTTGATGGTGGCTATCAGCTGGTCCAGGCACTCATCGCAATTGGCCGCGGTGGATGGACTGGAGTTGGTCTTGGTGGAAGCGTGCAGAAGCTTCAAGCATTTCCCGAAGTCCATACGGACTTCATTTTCTCGGTGTTTGCTGAGGAGGCGGGTTTCATCGGAGTCATTGTTTTAGTTGCCCTTTATGCGGCGTTCGCCTGGCGAGCATTTTCGATTGGCCGTCGCTGCTTTGATCTGCGTCGTCATTTTGCCGCGTTGCTGTCTTTCGGAATTACGGTGTGGGTGATCATGCAAGCGACGATCTCGATCGGCGTAAATCTGGGCTTGCTGCCTACAAAAGGTCTTACCTTGCCGCTCATTTCGTATGGTGGCTCTAGCGTTCTCCTGGTATTTACCGCAATGGGTCTTTTATTGCGAGTTAGCTTTGAGCTGGTTCGGGCCGAGCGCCAGGTCGCCAAGGCGAGAGGTATTGATGAGATCCTCAGCGATACAGCACCGCTGGTAGAACAAGCGAATGTATCCACGGCGCCTGCCGGGTCGATAAAAAAACACCAAGTGCGGGTTGAGCCTAAATGGGGGGTGATGTGATGCATTCGCCGTACGCTCCTGTGATGATTTTTTCCGGTGGCACGGGTGGACATATTTTCCCCGGTCTGGCCGTTGCTCGAGTTTTGATGGACAACGATATTCCGGTTACCTGGGTTGGCACACGCACCGGCATGGAACAGGATCTGGTCCGCGGGGCTGCAATTACCATTCATTCAATAGACGCTGCGGCATTGCGTGGAAAGGGAATTGGTCGACTGTTGAGCACGCCGTTCACCCTGCTCAGGGCAGTGTGGCAGGCATTGTCGTTGATTCGGAAGATCCGTCCGCGTGCCGTGATCTGCTTTGGTGGCTTTGTCTCCGCGCCAGGTGGTCTGGCTGCATGGATTGCACGAAAGCCCTTATTGATCCACGAACAAAACAGTCGTCCGGGCTTGAGCAATCGCCTGTTGGCGCCGCTGGCGCGAGTCGTGATGTGCGGTTTTCCGCAAAGTTTTGATCGAGCAAATGCAGAGTTTGTAGGCAATCCGATTCGGCCCGAGATTCTGGCATTGGCCAGCTCCCTGGAAAGAGCGCAAAGCCGGGGAGAGCACGTCAACGTATTGGTGATGGGCGGCAGCCAGGGTGCGCGTGCGCTCAATCTTGCGTTGCCCGCGGTGCTTGCTAAGTTTCCTCAGCTGCAGATTCGTCACCAATGCGGTAAAGCGATGCTTGAGGAAACACGTGGAGCCTACGCCGCAGCAAGAGTGCAGGCGCGCGTGGATGCTTTTATTGCTGATATGCCTGAAGCGTATCAGTGGGCCGATCTGGTTATTGCCCGAGCCGGAGCCTCGACAATTTCCGAGCTTTGCGCGGTTGGCGTGGCGAGTATCCTGGTGCCATTGCCCGGCTCTGCCGATAACCACCAACACCACAACGCTGAATTCCTCGAAGATGCAGGTGCCGCCGTGCTGGTCACTCAGGGCGAGCATTTTGTGCAGCATCTAGAACAGGAACTGCACACCTTTCTGCAAGATCCGGAGCGTCTGGCCATTTTCGGCCGAGCAGCGCGCGAAACGGCGATTCTCGACGCCGCTGAGCGTGTAGCGGATTTCGTGATATCGGAGACCTTATGCTGAACCAACGCCTTCAACAATCGGGTGATTTGGCCAAACACTTCCGGCGCGTGCATTTCGTCGGAATTGGCGGCGTGGGTATGAGCGGAATCGCGGAAGTGATGGTCACATTGGGCTATCAAGTATCCGGGAGTGATCTCAGTGAGAATGCTGCCACCAAGCGCTTGGTCAATATGGGTGCCAAGGTATACCGCGGCCACCACGCAGATAACGTGCAAGACACCGATGTAATCGTTGTTTCAAGTGCAATCCGGCAAGATAATCCCGAACTGATAGGTGCACGACAAGCGCGAATTCCTATAGTTCCGCGCGCTGAGATGTTGGCAGAACTTCTGCGCTTCAAGCGTGGAATTGCGATCGCCGGAACGCACGGCAAGACCACCACCACGTCGATTACAGCGAGTGTGTTGAGCGAGGCAGGTTTGGACCCGACCTTTGTCATCGGCGGTCAATTACTGTCGGCGGGTTCGAATGCGCGGCTCGGTAGCAGTGCGTGGTTAGTTGCCGAAGCAGATGAAAGCGATGGTAGTTTCCTGCGTCTGTCGCCGTTGATCGCGGTTGTAACCAATATTGATGCCGATCATCTTGAGACTTATCTGGGCGAATTTTCGCGCTTAAAAGAAGCATTTGCCGAATTTTTACATCGCCTGCCTTTCTATGGCTTGGCGATCCTATGCGTGGATGACCCTGAAGTGGCGGAGCTTGCTGATGCGATGCCGCGTCATCTGGTGCGCTACGGCCTTGCCGATAATGCCGATGTGCGGGCTACTGAATTGCGATTTAGCGGCGCACAGAGCTTTTTTAAACTACATTTGCCTGGACAAGATCCCATTCAGGTAAGTCTGAACTTGCCCGGCAAGCACAATGTTCAAAATGCGCTGGCCGCTGCTGCGGTCGGTTGGCAGCTTGGCGTGTCGGCGGAAAAAATCGGCGCGGCATTTGCAAACTTCAGCGGTGTCGGCCGTCGCTTCAATATGCGCGGTAACCTGCAAATCGGCAATGCAAATGTGTTATTCGTCGATGATTACGGACACCATCCGGCTGAGTTGGCTGCGGTGTTCAGTGCTGCGCGTGCCGGGTGGCCGGATCGGCGTCTGGTCGTTGCTTTTCAGCCGCACAGGTATTCGCGAACCCGCGATCTGTTTGATGAGTTTGCAGCAGTCCTGTCTGAGGTCGACGTACTTGTATTGACCGAAGTCTATCCAGCCGGCGAAGCGCCAATTAGCGGGGCGGATGCAAAATCTCTTGCCCGGGCAATTCGCGCGCGTGGGCGTATTGAACCGATCATCGTTAACAGTGCAGCCGAACTGCAGGCTGTGCTGCCTGATGTCGCAGTTGACGGTGATCTACTCATCTACTTGGGGGCCGGCGACATTGGCTATGCCGCAAACGCATTGGTCGAAGCATCTGCGGGAGGCAAGGCATGAGCCGCGAAGATTTGATTAAAAGCTTTGGGCGGGTCGCCGTGCTGATGGGCGGAACCAGCAGTGAGCGCGAGGTGAGTCTGAACTCCGGAGCGAACGTTTTGGAGTCCTTGCAAAAATCCGGCGTTAACGTATTCGCAGTCGATGGAATTGATGAGCTGGTTGGCCTGATCCATGCATCGAAAGTAGACCGTGTGTTCAATATTTTGCATGGCTGCCGCGGCGGCGGTGAAGACGGCGTGTTGCAGGGTTTGCTTGAGGCAATGGGCGTGCCTTACACCGGCTCCGGTGTGCTGGGCTCATCGCTTTCAATGGATAAAATTCGCAGCAAACAGGTATGGCTCAGTCTTGGTTTGAGCACGCCACGTTACGCGCAGATTAGCCGGCCCGAACAAATTTTCAGTGCGGTTAGTACGCTGGGTTATCCACTCTTTATCAAGCCTTCCTGCGAAGGCTCCAGCGTCGGGGTCTCGCGTGTTTTCAGTGAGTCCGACCTGGACGATGCAATTGCATTGGCTTCTAAGTATCCGGGTGAACTGTTGATGGAACAATTCATTCAGGTTGATGGCGCCGGTGCCGGCGAGTTCACAGTAGCCATTCTGGGTGATCGGGCGCTGCCGAGCATTCGCATCGTGCCTGCCGCTGAGTATTACGACTACCACGCGAAATATATTTCGGACGAGACGCAATACATCTGTCCAGGCTTAGTAGGTGACAACGAGGTAGCGATACAGCGTTTAGCACTGGACGCATTTCGTGCACTGGACTGTCGCGGCTGGGGTCGCGTCGACATCATGCGTGATCGTGACGGCCGGCTTTGGTTGCTTGAAGTGAATACGGCGCCGGGCATGACCAGTCATAGCTTGGTGCCTAAAGCCGCGGCAGCGGCCGGCATTAGTTTTGATCAGTTGTGTCTGGATATTCTCAGCGAAAGTCTGCATGGAGGCTCGCCATGATGCGCAGTCTCAAGGCCGTGGTGTGGGTTGTCGCGATCAGCTTGATTGCATTACCGATCATTGCCGTCGTAAACGGCTGGATTGCTGGTGAGCGCTGGCCAATGCGCCGTCTGGTAGTCACAGCAGATTTTGATTTTGTTTCGGAAGAAGCAATCCGTTCCACGGTCGCGCCTCTGGTTAGACGCGGTTTCTTCGCGGTTAACCTGCCTCAAATCAAGGAAGCTGTGTCAACGCTGCCCTGGGTAAGTGAAGTTGAAGTGCGCAAGCGTTGGCCGGATCGACTCGAAATTGTGCTCACCGAACACAAACCGCTGGCGCATTGGGGGCAGGCTCAAATGATTTCTGAGTCAGGAGAAATTTTTCCGGCGCCCGATCAGCCGCTTGAGCAAATGCCGCACTTTGAGGGTCCGGTCGAGCGAGTCGCAGAAATTATTGATTTCTACGTATCGGCGCGCAGTCGGTTCACCCCGGTTGGCCGCGATGTGCAAACAGTGCAGCTCAGTGCGCGCGGCGGTTGGACCGTGGTGCTCGATAACGGCCTGGAGCTTGTTGTCGGCAGGGACGCGAGCGAGGCGCGCGTGGCGCGTTTCGCTAACTCTGTCGGTCAAATTCAAATACCGCAGGGCAAGGTTATCGGCCGGGCGGATCTTCGTTACACCAATGGTTTTGCAATTAGCTGGCAAGACGCTCCGCTGATTGAAAACCCCACTACGCAGGCAGTGAACCCATCATCATGAATCGAAAAGGCGACAAATCACTTATCGTTGGTCTGGATATCGGTACATCCAAGGTCACCGCATTGGTCGGTGAATATGCGCCAGACCAACCCATCGAAGTAATCGGCATCGGTTCGCACGAGTCGCGCGGAATGCGACGCGGCGTGGTTGTCGATATTGAGTCCACCGTGCAGTCCATTCAGCGTGCAATCGAAGAGGCTGAAGTGATGGCCGGTTGCGAAATTCGCTCGGTCTACGCATCGATCTCCGGCTCACACATTCAATGCCGGAACTCGCCGGGCATTGTGCCCATTGGATCCGGCGAAGTCAGCTATAGCGACTTGGACCGTGTGCTCGAGGCAGCCAAGGCGGTTGCTGTTCCGGCAGATCAACGTATCTTGCATGCGATTCCACAAGAATACATCGTCGATAACTCGCAGGAAGGGATTCGTAATCCGGTGAGCATGTCCGGTGTGCGCCTGGAAGTCCGCGCGCATTTAGTCACTTGCGCACTGTCAGCTGCAAGCAATGTGAGCAAGTGCATCAATCGTTGTGGATTGCAAGTTGACGATTTGATTCTTAGCTCGCTGGCATCCAGTACGGCCGTATTGACCGCTGATGAGCGCGAGCTTGGCGTTGTTTTAGTGGACATCGGAGCAGGCACAACCGATATCGCCGTGTTCGTGCAGGGCGCGATCCGTCACACCGCATGCTTGCCCATTGCCGGCGATCAGATCACGAATGATATTGCTCATTTACTGCGAACACCAACGCCCGAAGCCGAGCAGATCAAAGTGCGGTATGCATGTGCGTTAGCGCAGTTAGCGACCGCCGAAGAAAGCATTCAGGTGCCTAGCGTAGGCGATCGTCCTCCGCGTCGGCTTGCACGGCAGTCGTTGGCCGAGGCGGTACAGAACCGCTACGAAGAAATTTTCGAAATGATTCAGGCCGAGTTGCGCCGTTCCGGATTTGAGGAGCTGGTGCGCGCGGGTTTGGT
This sequence comes from uncultured Gammaproteobacteria bacterium, assembly GCA_965368785.1. Taxonomy (GTDB): domain Bacteria; phylum Pseudomonadota; class Gammaproteobacteria; order Xanthomonadales; family Xanthomonadaceae; genus Silanimonas. The sequence goes on from CBDUOG010000010.1 coordinate 19,343, forward strand.
GTTAACCGGAGGCAGCGCGCGCATGGAAGGCGTTGTCGAACTGGCTGAAGAAATGCTGCACATGCCCGTAAGAGTAGGGATTCCACAGCACGTCGAAGGCCTGGGTGAAGTGGTCGGAAATCCGGTGCACGCCACCGGAGTCGGCCTGTTGTTGTGGGGAAGTCAGATCGAACATCCGCACCGACCCGGCATGAGCGCCGGTAAGGCCGGAACCTTGTTCAGCAAACTGCGAAGTTGGGTTCGCGAATCGTTTTAGAGCCCGCAAATCGTTTCAAGTTCAATCAAAAAAACAATCATTAAAGCAATTCGGAGGATAGAAAAATGGCACGCTTTGAACTCATCGAAAAACATGCACCAAACGCGGTAATTAAAGTAATCGGAGTGGGCGGCGGCGGCGGAAACGCGGTTGCCCACATGGTTAGCGCCAATGTCGAAGGCGTTGAATTCATTACCGCAAATACCGATGCTCAGGCCATGCGCAATAGCGGCGCTAAGCTGCAGCTGCAACTGGGATCGAATGTAACAAAAGGACTGGGCGCCGGAGCGAATCCGGAAGTGGGTCGCCAGGCTGCGCTGGAAGATCGCGAGCAGATTTGTGAAGCACTTGAAGGCGCGGACATGGTTTTTATCACTGCCGGAATGGGCGGTGGTACGGGTACCGGCGCTGCACCTGTCGTCGCGCAAATGGCAAAAGAGCTCGGTATCCTGACCGTAGCCGTCATCACCAAACCCTTTCCTTTTGAAGGCCGCCGCCGTATGCAAGTGGCCCTGAAAGGAATCGAGGAGCTCAGTGCCCACTGTGACTCCCTGATTACCATTCCCAACGAAAAACTAATCACCGTACTCGGTCGTGAAGCAACCATGGTCCAGGCATTCCGCGCTGCCAATGACGTACTGCTTGGCGCCGTGCAAGGTATTGCGGATCTCATCGTTCGCCCGGGCCTGATTAACGTTGACTTTGCCGACGTTCGAACCGTCATGTCCGAAATGGGTCTGGCGATGATGGGTTCCGGTTGCGCACGTGGCGACGATCGAGCACAAGCAGCTGCTGAAGCGGCAATCAGCAATCCATTGCTCGACGAGGTCAATCTCGCCGGCGCCTGTGGTGTGTTGGTGAATATTACCGCCGGCGCTGACTTCACGATGCGCGAGTTCGACGAAGTCGGTCGCACCATTGAAGAGTTCGCATCTGAAGATGCCACGGTGGTTGTCGGCACCGTGCTGGACCCGGATATGAAGGACGAAGTACGGGTTACGGTTGTTGCAACTGGCCTGAACCGCGGTGTTGGACGCCAAAGCGTACGGCACGTGGATCGCGAACCGATGCGAAATCAGGTGAAACTGGTCCGCAACGGAAGCACTGGCCAGGTGGAGTACAGCGATGAAATGCCGAATCGGGATATGTCGATGGGGCTGCGCAGCGCGCGTGTGACTGCCAGCACCGTTGATGCGCCGGTTAGCACGGCCTTGACCGACGCAGCAAAGTCATCAGATTACCTGGATATCCCGGCATTCCTGCGTCGCCAGGCTGACTAAGATTGCGAGGGGGTCTGGCGATGTGCCAGAGCTGCCCTTGAACACGATTTACCGGGCGGCTTAGTCCCCGGCACGTTCTATCCTCTTTAACCCGCTGGTTTTCCGGCGGGTTTTTTTATGGAACGACTTGAATCTGAATACCCGGTTCAGTAATTATGTGATTTGCTTCGCAAATTGGGATTCAATCAAGCGTTTGTTCCTCGGCTATGTTACGGTCTCTTATGGTATCCTCCGACGGTTACGTGTGTCCGGTGAAAAGAATCTTTAAGCAATGATCAGGCAAAGAACCCTCAAAAACGTCATCCGGGCAACCGGCGTGGGTTTGCACAGCGGCGAGAAGGTCTATATGACCCTGCGTCCTGCGGCACCCGACTCGGGCATTATTTTTCGCCGGGTCGATTTGCCTGAACCTATCGAATTGAAGGCCAAAGCCGAATCCGTCGGCGATACGAGCTTGTGCACTGCCTTAATTCAAGACAACGTCCGGGTCATGACGGTTGAGCATTTGCTTTCGGCAATGGCCGGCCTGGGTATTGATAATGCCTACGTTGATTTGTCGGCTGCAGAAGTGCCGATTATGGATGGGTCAGCTGGCCCCTTCGTATTCCTGCTGCAATCTGCGGGTATCGAAGAACAGAATGCGGCGAAGCGGTTTATTCGCATTAAAAAGCCGATCAAAATTGTCGATGGTGATAAATGGGCGCAGTTTGAGCCGTTTGAAGGCTTCAAGGTGGGCTTCACTATCAATTTTGTGCATCCCGTATTTAAAGAGTCCACTTCCAGCGCGGAAATCGACTTTTCGACGACGTCGTTCGTCAAAGAAGTCAGCCGGGCCAGAACCTTCGGTTTTATGAAGGATATTGAGTATCTGCGTGAGCGCAATCTGGCGCTGGGCGGCTCAATGGATAACGCCATTGTCCTGGATGATTATCGCGTCCTGAATGAAGACGGGCTGCGCTACGAAGATGAATTCGTTAAACATAAAATTTTGGACGCCATCGGTGACCTGTATCTGCTCGGTCACAGTCTGATTGGCGCCTTCTATGGCCATAAATCAGGCCATGCGTTGAACAACCGGATTCTTCGTGAGTTGCTGCAGGATGCATCCGCCTGGGAAGAAGTGGTCTTTTTAGACGAAACTGAGGCCCCCATCTCATACGCGAGCCCCGCTCAGGCTGTATAAAGGGGTTGTTGCAACGCAATAAACCGGATTAACAAATAGTTAACCGTCGCCTTATTAAGCTGATTCGCCGGACCGGCGGAATCTGTTTAGGGGCAGGTACTGTTAGTCCTCGCGCACGGAAGCGAGCTTTAGAATCTGATCTCGCAATTCGGAGTCAGATAGAGATTGTGCGGTAGCCCGAAGCGATTCACGGGCAGCAGAAGACAGTGGGCGCGGCCGGGTGCTTTTTATTTCAGGCTCCGGTGCGCTTACTTTTATATACAGGGTACGGTTTGGCAGGCCCAATTCAGAGCAGGTGCGCGTGATCGATTGCGTATGCATTCTGAGCTGAGTTTTCCAAACTGGACTGGAGACCGAAAACACCACCCTGTTTTCATCGAAGTTAAGCAGCCTGGAATTGGCGGCGACTTCGGGAGGCAGGCGGGAACGGATGCTTTTATCAAGGGTGGCCAGAATTTGGGCGCGTTTGATGACTGAGGACATTCCCTGTGCGGCGCGCACCGATTCAAGCGCTCGTGTAGGTAAGTGCTCAGATTTGCTCAGTTCCCTAGTAGGGGGAGTTAATCGTTTTGCCATGCTAAATATCATCGTTGTTTCGAAACACCTCAGAGCGCCCAAAAAGCTTTCTCTGCAGGATCCCAGAACAGTATCGCTTCTGGCCTTAAGTGCTGCGTTCATTTTGGCACTTTTTGTCGCCATCGGCTTCTTTATTGCACATTTGAACGGATCGGGCATTGAGCAACTGAAGCGACTGCAGGCTCAAGTGCAGGCTCAGGCGCAGGATTTAGAACTGGCAAAGACCGAGTCTCAGCGCGAAATCAATGCGATGGCCGCGCGCATCGCGCAGCTGCAGGCTCAGGCGAATCGATTGAATGCGCTGGGTGAGCGACTGACCCAGGTCGGCCGATTAAAGGATGGCGAGTTCAATTTTTCTGAGGCGCCTGGTTTGGGTGGTCCTGAAATTAGCGACGAAGGCGACAGCGTTAGCTTAAATGTTGGCTTAGAGTCGGTTGAAAGTAAATTTGCCCAGGCCGAATACCAACTAAACGTTTTGCAGGCGCTCTTGTTCGATCGTGACCTTGATGCCGCTCAGACTCCGGCTGGCATGCCGGCTCCGGGCTATATTTCTTCCGGTTACGGCACGCGCTCTGATCCGTTCAGTGGTGGCCGTGGCCACCATTTAGGCATTGATATTGACGCCAACACCAACGATCCGGTTGTCGCCGCTGCCGATGGTGTGGTGAGTTTCTCAGGTAACCGTACCGGCTACGGTAATGTTGTCGAAGTGGATCACGGCAATGGTTACAAAACGCTTTACGCGCACAATCGCGCAAATCTGGTGCAGGTGGGGGATTTAGTCCGCGCCGGCGACCAGATCGCCAAAGTCGGCTCGACTGGGCGTTCGACCGGCTCTCATCTGCATTTTGAGGTCATTTTAAACGGCCGCAAGGTCAACCCGAGGCAGTATCTCGACAAAGTTCGCGATTAGGCTCAAAGGTACATCTGGCACCCCTGGTTAGGACTTGAAGGCAGAGTTATCGCCCATACATTAGAATAGACGGCCGTCCTTGGGCGGCCGTTTGTTTTTGCCCACTCAATAAAGTTGAAACTAAAATCCATGCTTAATCGCTTACTCACCAGTATTTTTGGAAGTCGAAACGAACGGCTCGTCAAACAGCTCCGCAAAGAAGTTGATCAAATCAATGCGATGGAACCGGCGCTGCAAGCGCTGTCGGATTCCGAGCTCAAAGAAAAGACGGCTGCTTTTAAAGGCCGGGTTGACGGTGGCGAATCTTTAGAATCAATTTTGTCTGAGGCATTTGCGGTCGTACGCGAAGCGTCGCGCCGCGTGCTGGGTCTGCGTCATTACGATGTTCAGCTGATTGGCGGCATGGTTTTGCATCGCGGGAAAATTGCTGAAATGCGCACGGGTGAGGGTAAAACCCTGGTTGCTACGTTACCGGTTTACTTGAATGCGCTGTCAGGCAAGGGCGTGCATGTGGTAACGGTGAACGAATATCTGGCAAAGCGCGATGCCGCATGGATGGGCCGGGTTTATCAGTTCCTGGGTTTGACCGTCGGCGTTGTTTACCCCGGTATGCCGCACGCGGACAAGCGCGAAGCCTATGCTGCCGACATCACCTACGGCACCAACAATGAGTATGGTTTTGATTATTTGCGCGACAACATGGCGCAATCGCAATCGGACCGATTCCAGCGTGGCCTGAATTTCGCAATCATTGATGAGGTGGACTCCATCCTGATCGATGAGGCACGTACGCCGCTGATCATCTCGGGGCCAGCTGACCAGTCTCAGGATCTATATCTCAAAGTGAACCGTATCGTTCCGCAATTGCAGGCTCAGCCGGACGAGAATTCGGCGGGCGACTTCTGGGTAGATGAGAAAGGTAAGCAAGTCCATTTGTCGGAAACCGGCATGGAGCATGCGGAAGAGATTCTGCGTGAGGCGAATATTATTGAAGCCGGCGATAGCCTCTACTCCGGCCATAACATCGCGGTGGTGCATCACTTAAACCAGGCCCTGCGTGCACACGCGCTGTACCAGCGCGACGTCGACTATCTGGTCCGCGATGGCGAAGTGGTTATCGTGGATGAATTTACCGGACGCACCCTATCGGGTCGCCGTTGGTCCGATGGCCTGCATCAGGCGATCGAAGCCAAAGAAGCCGTACCGATTCAGCGCGAGAACCAGACGCTGGCATCCATTACCTTCCAGAACTACTTCCGCATGTATAAGAAGCTATCCGGCATGACCGGGACCGCTGATACGGAAGCGTATGAGTTTCAGCAGATTTATGGCTTGGAAGTCGTGGTAATTCCGACCCATCGCCCGATGGTACGTAAGGACCACGCCGATCTGGTTTATTTAACCCGCAAAGCGAAATACGATGCAGTCGTCGCAGATATTCGAGATTGCTACGAGCGCGAGCAGCCAGTTCTGGTGGGTACAACTTCGATTGAAACGTCTGAGTTGCTCGCTGGCGAACTTAAGAAGGCAGGCATACCGCATGAAGTGCTAAACGCCAAACAGCATGAACGTGAAGCGCAAATTGTTGCGGACGCGGGTAAGCCCAAATCGGTAACGATCGCAACTAATATGGCGGGCCGCGGTACCGACATCGTCCTCGGCGGAAGTTTTGAGTCGGAAATAGAGAGCTTGGGTGAGCACGCTGACGAGCTTGCCATTGCTCGTATCAAATCCGAGTGGAAGGCGCGCCATGAACGCGTTAAAGAGCTTGGTGGCCTGCATATTGTCGGAACCGAGCGGCACGAAAGTCGCCGAATCGACAATCAGCTGCGTGGCCGGTCAGGTCGGCAGGGTGATCCGGGCTCGTCGCGCTTCTACCTCTCTTTAGAGGATAATCTGATGCGAATTTTTGCCGCTGACTGGGTTCAGCGTGCAATGCGTCGGATGGGCATGAAAGATGATGAAGTGATTGAGAGCAGTCTAGTCACTAAGCAGATCGAGAATGCCCAGCGTAAAGTGGAAGCACACAACTTTGATATTCGTAAAAACCTGCTGGAATACGATGACGTTGCCAACGATCAACGCAAAGTGATTTATCAGCAGCGCAATGAATTGTTAGATGCAGAAGATATTGCCGATACGATCGCCAATATCCGTGCAGATATTGTTGAGCAGATGGTGCGTCGCTATGTGCCGGTGGCATCAATTGATGATCAATGGGATCTGGCTGGGCTTGAAACGGCAGTTTCAGCGGAGTTTGGATTGAGCTTGGCGCTTAAGGAAATACCGGACAGCGGCCAGGAAATCGACGACGAAGGCATCGTGCAATTGGTCTTAAAAGCGGTCGATGATCTGGCGATGGATAAGGAAGCCCAAGTGGGTGCGGAGATGATGCGCCAGATTGAGCGCCACATCATGCTCACTGTGCTTGATCAGTCGTGGAAGGAACACCTCGCGCGCATGGATTATTTACGACAGGGTATCCATTTGCGCGGTTATGCGCAGAAGCAGCCAAAACAAGAATATAAACGCGAATCGTTCGACTTGTTCAACGAGTTGCTGGAAAAAGTTAAGAGCGAAGTAACCCTGCTACTGGCTCGCGTACGGATTCGCTCGCAAGATGAAGTGCAGCAGATGGAAGAGGCCGAACGTAAGCGGCGCGAAGCGGCAGCCGGATCGATGGAGTTTCAACACCAGGATTCCGGTGGTTATGGTGCCGATGAAGAGGCTAAGCAAGTTGAAGCGGCCGCGGCTTCTACAGTCACTCGCGAAGGGCCGAAAATTGGCCGCAACGAGGCATGCCCTTGTGGATCAGGTAAGAAGTACAAACACTGTCACGGCCAATTGGTATAGGCCGGACCCTACTCGTTTGCCTGGTCAATTATGAGTATGGTGCGTGTGGCCGCGGCAGTCATTCGTGATGCGGGAGGTCGGGTGCTGCTAGCCCGACGCACCGAGGGTCGCGATCTGGCAGGCTTGTGGGAATTCCCCGGCGGAAAAATAGAGGCAGGCGAGACCGCGCAGGGGGCGCTTACCCGTGAGCTTCGCGAGGAGCTGGGCATTGAGGTTGAATCCGCGCAGCCGTTGATTCGAGTGCCCGCACACTATGCCGACAAGTCAATCTGTCTCGAAGTATTCGAGCATGTGCGCTATCGCGGCGTGCCGCGAGGGCTGGAGAGTCAGGCGCTCGCCTGGGCGCCGCCCGAAAAGCTTTATCAATATCCGATGCCTCCTGCGGACCTTCCAGTGGTTACTGCGATAACCCGGCCGGATTGCTATTTGATTACGCCAGAACTAGTCGGTGCTGAATCCGGGTTTTTGGCGAACCTAAGAATAGCTCTGGAGCAGGGCTCGCGCCTCGTGCAGCTTCGACCCGGCATGGTTGATGCTGAGACCTTTAGAAAGATCGGGCTAGCCGCGCGCCAACTATGTAATGCATTTGACGCCCAGCTATTGCTAAACCACGATATCGAATTAGCCCGGGAGCTCGGAGTCGGCGTACATTTGCGTTCTGAACAGTTATTGGGTCTGGAAAGCCGTCCGCTGAGCAAAGAGTTAAAGGTTTTCGGCTCGTGTCATAACCGGTCCGAATTGCTTCACGCTGAAAAATTGGACCTGGACGCGGTGGTGCTGGGCCCGGTGGCGCGAAGTACATCGCATCCCGACCAGGAAGGCATCGGCTGGCAGGCGTTCTTCGAGTTGCGGGCTTATTGCGCGCTACCGGTGTATGCGATTGGCGGACTGCAGGCAAGTGATGTTGAATCCAGCCGTCAATACGGTGCGCAGGGAATTGCGGCGATCAGCTCGCTGTGGCCCAATTCAGCGAGCCCGAGCGCTTAATCGAGCTTAGGTAGCTGTGGTGCAGGCGGCTTGCGTTCTGACATAGCAGCGCTTTATCGCCATCATTTATCAGCACGTCATGAGCGATGGCCAGGCGCGAACTTCTCGATGACTGCGCGTCGATAACCGCTTGAGCGGCATCAGCGTCTACCTGGTCTCTTTGTTGCACGCGCCGGCGTGTGATTTCGATGGACGCATCAATCACTAGGATTCGATCGATCCAGTCGAAGCTGTCGATCCGCTCAGCAAGTAGCGGGATGGCCACCGCCACATACGGGCCGCTTGCGGTATTTACCTGCTCGCGCATGGCCTGTCTGATCAAGGGATGCAAGATGCCTTCCAGTTTCTGTCTGGCTTGCTGGTCAGAAAAGATCAGCTGTCGGAGCTGGTCGCGCCGCAAATGACCGTGTTCATCGATCAGTGCCGAACCCAGGGCCTGGGAAATTTGATTGAGTGCTTCGCTTTCGGGTGTAACCACATCCCGGGCGATTACGTCGGCATCAACAACCTCGACGCCGAGACTTTCTAAGTGGCGCGTTGCCAGCGTCTTACCACTGGCAATTCCTCCGGTGATGGCCAGAACCAGCGGCACAACAACTCAGACTGCCAGGCCGGAGAATCTTAGATAAGCGGTCATTAGCTGTTCGCCGAAATACATCCAGATCAGTCCGGCCAACGCCAGGTAAGGACCAAACGGAATCGGTGTGGCGCCATCTTTAGATTTAATCACTAACCACAAAGAGCCGATGATTGCCCCAACCACTGCTGAAATCAGTACGATCGGAAGGATGGCTGTGTATCCCATCCATGCGCCGAGCGCGGCAAGCAACTTAAAGTCGCCATGGCCCATGCCCTCTTTTCCGGTGAGCAACTTGAACGCCCAATACACGGACCATAAAGACAAGTATCCGACCAGCGCGCCCAGGATCGCGTCCACCGGCCCGACAAATACCGTACCTAGAGAAAGCAATAGTCCTATCCAGAGCAAGGGGTAGGTCAGCTGGTCGGGCAATAACGTGGTGTGAATATCGATTCCGGATAGTGCTAATAACAAGCCGCTAAAAACGATCAGTGCAAAGGCTTCGATACCCAGACCGAATTGCCACACGGCAAATACGCAAAGTAAGCCCATCAATAATTCGACCAGAGGATACTGCGCGGAAATTGGTGTTTTACATGTTCGACACTTGCCGCGCAGCGCAATCCAACTGAGCAGCGGAATATTCTCCCATGCAGCCAGTTCGCGCTTGCACGCATAGCAATGCGAGCGTTGGACGATAAAGCCCGGTGGTCGCGGCTCTTCTGTGGCAGGAATTTCCAGCAGCTCGCGGGCCTGCTGCTTCCAGTCCCATTCCAATTGGCGGGGGAATCGCAGAATGACCACATTCAGAAAGCTACCGAAGAGCAGCCCGAACGCAAATGCGGCTGCCGTAGCAGCCGCAGGAGACTCAATAAACCAATCGAGCATAATTAAATCGTCATACCCAGTTTGAAGATCGGAAGATACATTGCCAGGACCATCGAGCCGACCATGACGCCAATGACGACCATGATCATCGGTTCGAGCAGTGAGGTTAATGCGTCAACGGCATTGTTAACCTCTTGCTCGTAAAAGTCTGCGACTTTAAACAACATGCTATCTAAGGCGCCGGCTTCTTCACCGATCGCGGTCATCTGGATAACCATATGCGGAAACAGGTTAGCCTGCCGCATGGCTACGTTGAGCTGATAACCCACGGAAACATCGTCTTTGATGCGGGTGATCGCTTCGTCGTAGACAATGCTACCGGTCGCGCCTGAAACTGTCGTCAGGCCCTCCACCAACGGCACACCGGCCTGGAAGGTGAGCGCTAAGGTACGGGCGAATCGGGCAACAGCTGACTGATGCATAATCGCGCCGATTACCGGCATGCGCAGCATGATTCGATCAACGATGCGTTGCAGTGGCACGGATCGATCATAAGACGACTTAAATGCAAATGCGGCGCCGATACCACCCGCTAGCATCCACCACCAGTTACCAATTAAGAAATCGGATAAGTCGACATAAAACTGGGTAAATGCCGGTAGATCCGCACCGAAGCCTTTAAAGGTATCTTCAAACTGCGGAATGACGAACATCAACAGCACGGCGCTCACTAAAACCGCTACCGCCATCACTGCGGCGGGATAGAACAGTGCTTTCTTGATTTTACCTTTCAACGCTTCGATGCGTTCTTGATACGTCGCCAGCGTATCCAAAACGGTATCGAGCACACCGGCGGCTTCACCGGCGGATACCAGGTTTCGATACATTTCCGAGAACTGAACCGGATAGCTCGCAAGAGACTCGGAAAATGCCGAGCCGCCCGAAATGTTATCGCGGATCTTGGTGATCATGTCCTTCATCCGGATGTTCTTTTGTCCGGAGCCAAGGATTTCCAATGATTGCACCATCGGTACGCCGGATTGCATCATCGTCGCAATCTGCCGGCTGAATACGGTAATTTCTTTCGAGGTGATCCGCGTTCCTGCTGCACCAAACAACGGCCGACCTTTGGGTTTGACGGTGGTCGGGTTGATGCCTTGGCGGCGGAGTTCAGCGCGCAATAAATTTGCGGTTTTTGCTGAGCTTTCGCCTTTCATGACGATGCCGCGTTTGTCGGTACCGGCCCAAACGAAATCGGTCATCGGGCTCGTGCGTGGTTGGGTTTTGCTTGCAGTTTTGGCTGTCGCGGCCATGGCTTAGTCCTTGGTAACGCGGTTAAGTTCGATTAGGTCAATGACGCCGTCTTTGACCTTCTTCAGTGCGGAGCGGCGCAAGTCAGAAACCCCGGAGCGCAAAGACGCTTCGGCGATCTGCATCGCATTGCCACCTTCAAGAATAATTTTCTGGATTTCTTCGCTCATAGGCATCACTTGATAAATACCAACGCGGCCCTTGTAGCCTTCGTTGCATTCGTCACAGCCTACCGCCTCATAGATACCAATTCCAGCGGCGACATCTTCTTTGCTGAAGCCTTCGGCGAGCAATGCGGCGCCCGGAATTTCCACTTTGCGTTTGCATTCATGCAGTCGACGCGCCAGACGCTGAGCAATCACCAAAGTGACCGATGAGGTGATGTTATAGGGCGCGATACCCATATTCATCATGCGCGAAATAGTCTGCGGGGCATCATTGGTGTGTAGGGTCGATAACACTAAGTGACCGGTCTGTGCGGCTTTTACCGCAATCTCCGCAGTCTCCAGATCACGAATCTCGCCGACCATGATTACGTCCGGATCCTGACGCAAAAAGCTGCGCAAAGCCGCAGCAAAGGTCATGCCTTTTTTCGGATTCATCTGAACCTGATTGATGCCTTGTACGCGGATTTCAACCGGATCCTCAGCAGTTGAGATGTTTCGCTCTTCGGTGTTGAGGATATTCAGGCCGGTATACAGCGATACCGTTTTACCGGAACCGGTCGGGCCGGTGACCAGAATCATACCGTACGGGCGTGAAAGCGCATCCAAATAGAGTTTTTTCTGGTGCTCTTCGTAGCCGAGCTTATCAATGCCCAGCTTTGCAGCGCTGCCATCGAGCAAGCGCATCACGATTTTTTCGCCGAACAAGGTGGGGCAGGTCGAAACGCGGAAGTCCATCTGTTTGGTTTTGGACAAATTAAGCTTGATGCGTCCGTCCTGCGGCAAACGTTTTTCGGCAATGTCGAGTTGCGCCATCACTTTAATACGGGCGGCAATACGAACCGCGAGCTTAACCGGTGCGCGCGATACGGTCTTTAGAATGCCGTCCATGCGTTGGCGCACACGAAAATCCGTTTCGTAGGGCTCAAAGTGAATATCCGAGGCGCCGCGTTTGATCGCATCCAGTAGGACCTTATTCACAAAGCGCACAACCGGTGTGTCATCGCCTTTGCCATCGACCGCTGCATCGGCCGGGTCTTCGTCTGCGGTATCGCCGACATCCAGATTTTCTAAGCCTTCGTCGTCGGCCAAGCTGTCATTAAATCCGGCATCCGATGCGGTGAGCGCTTTTTCGATGGTGCGTCGCAACAGCTCTTCATCGACCAAAATCGGCTCGACGGTTAGATTCGCTGCGAACTTGATTTCATCCAGGCCTTTGAAATTAGTCGGGTCACTGATGCCGACAAATAAGCGGCCGCCGCGCTTGAACAGCGGCAGGGCCTGATGCTTGTTAATGAGTTCTTCGCTGATCGTACGCGCAGCGGATTGCGCGATGTCTAGAGCGCCCGCGTCAAACAGGGGCATTCCGAATTCGGTTGAATTTGCCGCAGCGATCTGCGCACTGGAAACCAGCTTTTTTTCCAGAAGGTACCGATGTATCGGCCGCTTACTTTTGCTGGCCTCATCCATCGCCTTGCGTGCGTCGGTTTCCGACAGCACTTGGTCAATCACCAAACGACGGGTGATTCCGGTGATGCCAACCAAATTGGCGTTCAACTGCGCGTTCACGGGCTACCTCAAAAAGCCTGTACTGTCGGTACTTTACCCCAATTTCCTCAGGGAACGTACAAGTTTGCGGTTGGAACGGTTAATTTCTGTGATAGCGGCCTGAGAATAAGTCTTGCCCCGTGGGGTGGGCAAGTCGCTATTTTGCTACTGGCAGCCCGATGGCAGAAACTTGGCGTTATCGGGCGTGGTACAGACCCAATTGACAATATCGGTACCGCCGACGCCGCCGAGCTGGGGTGTCATGACGATGCGAAAACCGCGAACGCGCGCGTTAACCGGCGGCGTATTGCGCATCAGGACGGTGATGATGCCTGTGTTCGTATGTGTCAGCGTCGCTGTGTAGCGGCCACCGTTAAGCTCTTGAAAGTTATTGGCTGGTGGCCAAATGGCATTGGCGTTGCGGTAGTCGGTGATCATGACCTTGACCGCGCTAACCGCGACCAAGGCCTCACTGACCTGGCTGCGGGCGATGTAGTCCTGATAAATCGGCAGTGATACGGCGGCTAAAACCGCCACAATTGCCACCACAATCATCAGTTCGATTAGGGTAAATCCAGAGTTGCGAATCATATTGGCCTCCGGGCCTTACAAACAAAAACCCCCGGCAACTCACGCGACCGGGGGTTTTGTTAAGCAATTACCAAGCTCAGCCGATTACTGGCAACCGCTCGGCAGGTACTTCAGGTTGGCAGCACCAGTGGCACAGGTCCAGTTGGTGATATCCGCACCAGCCACACCGCCCGTAGGGGTCAGGGTGAAGGTCATGCCTTGAACGCGGGCGTTAACCGGCGGGCCTGCACGCATGGTGACAGTGATCACGCCAGCCGCGTTATGGGTGGTCGATGCGGTATAACGACCGCCGACTGCATCGTTGTAAATATTCGCAGCCGGGAACGCGCCTTGAGCAGCAGTGAACTCGGTGATCGAGGTCTTGATGGCACCGGCCGAAGCCATACCTTCAGAAACCTGCGAACGAGCGATGTAGTCTTGATACAACGGCAGAGCAACAGCGGCCAAGATGGCAACGATTGCTACAACGATCATCAATTCAATCAGGGTAAAACCTTTCATGTTTTTCATGGGAGTAATCCTAACTAGTTAAATGTTTGTCACGTGCCCCAGGGGCGGCATCGCCGTCCTTTGGGTAGCCGTGCCGGCGGCACGTGCGACCCTAAGATGCCGTATCACCCGCTAAATAAAAAGGGGTGAAATGTGAAGCCTTGCAAAAAATTGAATAACAGCAGTAACTTACGGCGATTTTCTTACGCGAAATGCCACAAAGTGACAAAAATTGTCAATCGGGGCTGATCGGATATGCGCCGATTAGCGTGCCATCACTGCCAAGGAGCATACAAATGATGCCTTCCCGGCCAATGAGCGGTTGATAGCGAACTTCCTCAACAGAGTTTATGCCTTTGTCCCGCAGCCATCCAGTTATTGCGTCGCGTTTAGATGGATGTCGCTGCAGCAGTTGCTTGATGGGCAGCGCTTTCGCATAGACGTCTGCGGCAATGTCGCTGTAGGGCAGGTAATAGCCGGGGCGCAACTCCATGTCGGGCTTACCATCAATCACGGCGTCGATCATGGCCTGCTTTATTTTTGGATCGTCAGGCAATTTCGCGCCCACTAATTGTGCGCCAAACCAGGAGGGGCTTTGGTATGCCTCGGCTGCGGGTGGGTCGTAATGCAAATCATTGGCAGATACCACCGTAAACCGCTGAGGCGTACCGACCAGATAGGCCGGCCGACTTTGTGCAGCAATGGAAAGGCCGTAGATCAACGCCGCCAATTGCAAGGTGCCGATGAGGCTTAAATCGACGGTGAGCTCCCGGCGAGACTTGCCGGCTTTTGCCACCACTGCAGTCAGCAGGGGCCCCAAAATGACATCGATACCGATAATCAACAGGGCCAATAAGCCCGCGCCCTGTATCTGGCCAATGGGGCTGGGATACCAAACGAGAAATAAAAAGCTTAAAACGCCGGCGCCAACAAGTGCACTAATGAATAAGTGGATTGATGCAAACTTCAATCTGCGCATGGACGGTGCCTCCTCCGGTAATCCAGTTTGCGCCGTATTCTAATCATCCAGTCCGAGTTTTTTAAGCTTGTAGCGCAGTGCACGGAAGGTGATGCCCAGGGCGGCGGCGGTTTTGGTCCGGTTCCATTTATTGGCATCCAGTGCCTTGCGGATGGTTTCGCGCTCAATATTGTCCATCGCTTCAGGCAGCGCGGTCGTATCGCCGTTGGCGGACAGATCGACCGCTAGTGCGCCACTGGAAAGTGATTTCAACGGATCCTGCAATCGCAGATGCTCCGGCTCAATCACGCCTCCTTCTGCAATGGCAATGGCGCGTTCCAGAATGTTTTCGAGCTCGCGGACGTTGCCGGGGAAGTCATACTGGCGAAGTGCATCCAGCGCGTCAGCGGAGAGCGGCACCGGAGTTTGCGCGTCTCGATCCGCAAACTTCTGCAGTAGGCTCTGCGCCAGATCGGCGATATCCTCTTTGCGTTCGCGCAGCGCCGGGACATTGAGTTCCAGCACACACAGCCGGTAGAAAAGGTCTTGTCGGAATTTGCCGGACTCAGCCTTTGCGGCCAGATTCTCGGTGCTTGAACTAATCACCCGGACATCCAGCGCGATGTCTTCACTTTGCCCGGGGATTTTTAGTGTGCGGTCCTGCAAGGTTCGTAACAGCTTGACTTGGGTGCCCAGAGGCAATCGGTCGATTTCTTCAAAGTACACCGTCCCGCCATTCGCTCTGGCGATTTGCGACTCGCTGTCAAATTTGCCGCCGCCAAACAAATGTGGGTCGAATTGATCAGGTGCAATCGCGCCACAGTGGACCGTTACAAACGGTGCTTCCTTACGGCTGCTCTGCATGTGAATAGCCCGCGCAATACGCTCCTTGCCGACGCCCGATTCGCCGAATATAAGTAACGGAGCCTGATTGCGGGCCATCTTTGAAATATGCTTTTGCAGTTGCAGTATGGACGGAGATTGCCCGCCCAGGTTGCTGCTTACGCTGTCACTGCGGCGGCGCTGCAGCCCGATATTTAATGCGTGATTGACCAGACTGCGCAGGGCATTGAGATCGACCGGTTTTGCGACAAAATCAAAGGCGCCGGCCTTCAATGCAGCCACGGCGGTTTCGACATTGCCAAATGCAGTGATCATTGCCACCGGTAAATCGCTGAAATGTGTAGCAATGTGGCTCACGATATCCAGACCGGTGCCATCGGGCAGGCGCATATCGGTAATGCAAATGTCGAAGCGATGCTCTTCGAGTTGGGCCTTCGCCGAAGCGACGTCTCCGGCTGTCGAAACACTTAAGCCCATGCGGCCTAAGGTCAGGCTGAGCAATTCCCGAATGTCCTTTTCGTCGTCAATAACCAGCGCGCGCCGGGCAAGTGTCATCGGCCTACGTCTCCATATACGCCTAGATAATCAGTGCGACCATACATTACAGGGCCCCTAGTTTCATCATGCCATGAGCAGTCGGTTGTGCAAAAAGCGGATGCGGAAGCAACTCCCGCCCTTATCCGGACTGTGATAGCTCAAAACCGCTTGATTTGCCTCACACAGTTGTTTGGCGATGTATAAGCCCAGGCCGGTGCCGTATTCGTTGCCGGATACAAACGGCATAAAAAGCCCCGATTGAACATCCGCAGAAACCCCCGGACCCGAATCGACCACTTCAATGACCCGCGTATCTTCGGCGCCGGCACGAACGATAAGTTTTACCAGCGCCGGCTCGGGCCCTTGCCGGCCATGGCTTAAGGCGTTTGCGACCAACGCCACCAGAACCTGATGCAGGTGTTTAGGATCGGCGGTAATTTCCAGTTCGTTTTGAATTTCCGATTCCAGCCGATCGTTCTCAATCGGATGGTTGATTTGGTATTCGGTGACAAATTGGCGAACAAACTCGCCCAGCTGAATGTGTTCGGCTTGAGACCGCTCTCGACGCGCGAGGCTCAGGACATTTTCCACAATCCCATTCATGCGTTGACACTGCTTGGTGATGATCTGGGTCAGGCGTTGATCTTCGGTTTTCAGGCCATCAGCTTCTTCCAGAAGTTGCGCCGCGTAGAGAATGGAAGACAAAGGATTGCGGATTTCATGCGCGATGCTGGCACTTAAGCGCCCGAGGCTGGCCAGGGTGAGTTCTTCGGCGCGGCCGGAATACTCGCGGGCATCGTCCATAAACAACAGAAATAACTCTTCGTCGAGGTTCAAGCTGACAAACCGCGGTAAGACTTCCGGGCCATCGTTGGTCAGGCGCAGCGACCGATTGCCGTTGGCGCTCGTGTTGCGCCACGCTTGCAGACTGTCTAGAAGGACCCGGCTGACTTCGCCCAATTCGCGTACTTGTGGCGATGGATTGCCCAGCAGTGCCCAGGCCGATTCGTTAAAAAGCCTGATCCGGTAGGTGCTATCAACAACTAATACGCCGGTGCGCATGCGTCTGAGCACCAGATCGTTGAGTTCGGCGAGCTGCACCAATTCGCTGCGCTGGCGGTCTGCGAGCTTCTCGGAGCGCAGAATTTCCGACCGCAAGTACTGGCTCAGCGCCGTTCCGGCCAGGTAGGACACTGAAAACATGCTGGCTTCAGCCACAGTCTGCAAGGAGGTGCCCAGATAGATTCGATCGAGCAGGAATTCGGTCAATACCGCCAGAATCGCCATGATGGCGAAGGTGATGGCCACCCGGAACTCGATGAGTAGGGATCCGATCACCACATTAAATAGCAGCAGCAGGGCGATGCCCGATTCCATGCCCGACTGGGCGTTCATCGCCACCGCCGCGATGATGACATCCAAGCCCAGACCCACGGTGGGTAATGGCACGTCCAGGGTTCGCGAGCGGCGGGTCATCAGTAAAAGCGCTAAGGCGCCGAAAAAATACGCCACGCTGGCACTCTTGAGGAGTCCGGGGCGGTCAAATTCGGCGAGATACTGCCCAATCGGACTGAACGCGATCAAAATCAGTAATGCGGCTTCTAATACGCGATAGAGATTAAAAATTCTCAGCTCGCCCAGCTGGGTATCGGAAAGACCTGCGCCGGTATGCTTATTTGCTCGCACTGTCGAAAATCACCTCGTTCGGCCCTGAAGCTCAGTATATGGCTGATTCCTACAGCGAATCAGCTCAGGCCGCCAATCATCGCGCAAAATGTGCCGTGCCGACCCGAATGCGGCGGCGTGAGAGCCAGCAAAGCTGGCTTTTGTTGCGATGTTTTTGCCTTAAAGCGGCTCGGTGAGCGACAATAGGCGACTTTGCTGGCCGCTTCGGCGGTCCTTTATATATGCGGCTTGCCGCGTGTCCCCAAGGAAAATCGATGAACTTTCACGAATATCAGGCTAAGGAACTCTTTGCCGAAGTTGGCATTCCAGTGCCGGCAGGTCATGTTGCCCGGACCCGAGATGAGGCGGTTGCAGCGGCCAAGGCATTGGGCGGAAATTTTTGGGTGGTTAAGGCCCAGATTCATGCAGGCGGCCGCGGCAAGGCCGGTGGCGTGAAGTTATGTAAAACCTTAGACGCGGTGCGTGATGCGGCCAGTGCCATGCTCGGCACGAAAATGGCGACCTATCAGTCTGGCGGTCGTGCATTGCCGATCGATTGCGTTCTGGTCACCGAAGCAGGCGACATTGCTAAAGAATTGTATCTGTCGATGCTGGTTGATCGCTCAACCAAGGCAATCACCTTTATCTGCTCCGCTGAGGGCGGCGTAGAGATTGAAAAGGTCGCCGAAGAAAATCCCGAGGCAATTCAGACCGTGCACGTTAACTATGTGCAGGGATTGCAGCCTTACCAATGCCGTCAGGTCGGTTTTGCGATGGACTTAAATAACAAACAAGTCAATCAGCTGACCAAAATCATGATGGGCATGTACAAATTATTTAATGATTATGACTTGTCGATCATTGAGCTGAACCCGCTGGCCATTTTGGCGAACGGCGATTTGGTCGCACTCGACGGCAAGGTTAATTCCGACGACAACGCTGATTTCCGTCAGAAGCGCCTGGTTGATATGCGTGATCTGGCGCAGGAAGATGAGACCGAAGTTTTGGCTGCTCGCTACAACCTTAACTACGTAACCATGGATGGCAATATCGGCTGCATGGTTAATGGTGCTGGTTTGGCTATGTCGACTATGGACGTTATCAAGCTCAATGGCGGTTCGCCGGCGAACTTTTTGGATGTCGGCGGCGGCGCAACTAAAGAGCGCGTAACCGAAGCGTTCAAATTGATTTTAAGCTCGAGCGAAGTTAAAGCCATTTTCGTTAATATTTTTGGCGGAATTGTCCGTTGCGACATGATCGCCGAAGGCATCGTTGAAGCGGTTAAAGAAGTCGGTGTGAAAATTCCGGTCATCGTTCGCCTTGAAGGTACGAACGTTGAGAAAGGCAAAGAAATTTTGCGCAAGTCAGGTTTGGCAATCGAAGCCGCTGATGACATCAACGACGGCGCGAAAAAAGCCGTTGCCGCTGCAGCCTGAGGAACAAGGACCTAAATATGAGCGTATTAGTTAATAAGAACACCAAAGTCATTGTTCAGGGCTTCACCGGTCAGCAAGGCACGTTTCACGCTGAGCAAATGATCGAATACGGCACCAAGGTAGTGGGCGGCGTAACCCCGGGTAAAGGCGGTACCGAGCATATCGGTTTGCCGGTATTTAACACCGTTCACGATGCCGTGCTTGAAACCGGTGCGAATGCTTCGGTTATCTATGTGCCACCGCCGTATGCGGCGGATGCAATTTTGGAAGCTGCAGAAGCGGGTATCGAAGTGATCGTTTGTATCACCGAAGGTATTCCGGTTCTGGACATGCTGCGGGTCAAACATACGTTGGCCTTGTACGACGAAGTGACCCTGATCGGACCGAACTGTCCGGGCATTATCACCCCGGGTGAGTGCAAGATCGGCATCATGCCGGGACACATTCACAAACCGGGCAAGATCGGTATCGTGTCGCGTTCAGGCACCCTGACCTACGAAGCAGTGAAGCAGACGACGGATGTCGGTTTGGGTCAGTCCACCTGTATCGGCATCGGTGGCGATCCGATTCAAGGCATGAATTTTATTGATGCGCTGCAGTTGTTCCAGGATGACCCGCAAACCGAAGGCATCATTATGGTTGGCGAAATCGGCGGCAGCGCCGAAGAGGAAGCCGCAGATTTTATTTCTGAATATGTAACCAAGCCGGTTGTTGGCTTTATCGCCGGTGCATCGGCACCTCCGGGCAAGCGAATGGGCCACGCTGGCGCAATTGCTTCCGGCGGTCAGGGTACTGCTGCGGGTAAATTTGCCGCCTTGGAAAAAGCCGGTGTGACTACCGTGCGCTCGCCGGGCGATTTGGGTCAGGCAATTGCCAAGCTGATGAAGAAGTAATCGCAATTAGTGCGTTGATTGTTGTAAAAAGGGCCGTAGCAACGGCCCTTTTTCTTTTATGAGCTCTATTTAATGGCAAACACTCTGAACATCGCTCTCGCCCAATGTGATTTTATGGTCGGTGCCGTGCAGCAGAACGCCGAACGTATCATCGCGCTGATAAAGCGTGCCCGGGATGAGCATCAGGCCGATGTAATCGTATTTCCGGAATTATCCATTAGTGGTTATCCGCCTGAAGACTTATTGTCCCGGCCGAGTTTTTTGCGCGCCTGCGAATCAGCACTGGCTGAGGTGGCCGCTCAGGTCAGCGGCATTACCGCAGTAGTCGGTTGGCCACAAGCTGCGGGCGCGGCAGTTTTTAATGCCGCATCAGTGTTGCAGAATGGAAAAATTGTCGATACGTATCGCAAGCGCGAATTACCTAACTATGCGGTGTTCGATGAGCGCCGGCATTTCTCCACCGGCGATAGCGTGTGTGTTTTTAAGGTCAAAGGAGTCACGCTGGGCCTGGTCGTTTGCGAGGACCTGTGGTTTGCCGAGCCCTTAGCGCAGACGGTGGCTGCCGGCGCGCAGTTAGTTGTCGTGCCCAATGCGTCGCCGTTTGAGCGCGACAAGCTACGCGATCGCGATGCCCTGCTAAAGCGACGTGTGGCCGAATCACCGG
>CBDUOG010000011.1:0-39380 GCA_965368785.1 uncultured Gammaproteobacteria bacterium
TTCACTCAACTCATTAATGGACAGCTGCATCCGGTCGCCCTGGGCACGCTGCTGCGCCAGCATCACGCCATCAATATTGGCCAACGCATTATCGTCGTTGAGCAGGGTTGTTATTTCGCGGCGGCTAGTGCCTTGGCCCAGCTCGATGCTGGTATGTGAGAAAACCGCTTGCGTGGCCAGCTCCGCGTTCAGGCGATGGAAACAAAACTCACCGGCACCGCTGCTATTCGCGCGCACATGAGTAAGCTGTGCGCCGCTCTCAAGTTGTACCGAAACCACGACATTGCTCAGGCTGTTCTGGTTCGCAGCGCCGATATGGTGTTCGCAAACCATTGCCCGGGCATTCTTCCCCAGGCGGATTTGCGCATGAATGTGCGTTGCGACGTTGGCAGAGTTTGCAATAGTCACCCAGTGAATCGGGTCGTCAACGTGCTGTTCTGAGCCGATAAGAAACTGCACATGGCTTTCAGCCAGCGCGCGGTTTAATTGCCCGAATGTGTCTTGATCATCGGTGGCAATGCAGGCCTGGGTGGCTTGCTGCAATGGGGACAGCTTGACCCAATTTGAGAGCTGGTCAAGGTCGCTCAAGTCAGGGTTGAGTTGACCATCGACAAACACAATGCGCGGAGAAGGAATGTGCGCAATGAGCTCCGCGTCGGCCGAAGCGGTATCACCTGCAAGCCCGAAACGACGACTGCCAAGCGCACGTAAATTGGTGTAACGCCATTTCTCATTGCGCGTTGTGGGCAAGTCAGCTTGCACTGCAAGCGCCAACGCAGATAAACGCCACTCGCTTGAGGCGTGCCGCGACTGCAGCGCCTGCTGCAATGATTCGATTAGCTGACTCATGCGGCCCCGGCTTCCGGTGTGATGCGGTCCTTAATCCATGAGTACCCGTGCTGCTCGAGTTGTAAGGCGAGTTCCGGCCCACCGGATTCGACGATTTTACCCTCGGCCAGCACATGCACGACATCCGGCTTGATGTAATCCAACAGACGCTGATAGTGCGTGATCACCACAAAAGCGCGGTTTTCAGAACGCATCAAGTTAACGCCTTCAGCAACTAACTTCAGCGCGTCGATATCCAAGCCCGAATCGGTCTCATCGAGAATTGCCAGCTTGGGTTCAAGCACGGCCAGTTGGAAAATCTCATTGCGTTTTTTTTCACCGCCGGAAAAACCTTCGTTGACAGCGCGATTGAGCAGCTCGTCCTTGATGTGCAAAACCGATAGCTTTTCGCGAACCAACTTCAAAAACTCCATCGAGTCTAACTCGGCCTCACCGCGGTGCTTGCGTTGTGCATTCAACGCAGCGCGTAGGAAGTACGTGTTATTCACGCCCGGGATCTCCACGGGATATTGGAAGGCTAGAAACATGCCCTCGGCAGCCCGCTCCTCAGGCTCAAGTTCCAAGAGCTGTTTGCCATTAAATTCAATGCTGCCCTCGACAACTTCATAGCCATCCTTCCCGGCCAGAACGTTGCCCAGTGTCGATTTGCCTGCGCCGTTGGGGCCCATAATTGCGTGCACCTGACCGGCGTCAACTTTAAGCGATAGGCCTGTGAGGATGTCTTTTCCGGCTACGCGGACATGAAGGTTTTTAATATTTAGCATAGGAATAATTAGTCTTTTAGAATTTGGATTAGCCGACCGCGCCTTCGAGCGACACTTCAAGTAGTTTTTTTGCTTCGACCGCAAACTCCATCGGCAGCTCGCGGAAGACCTGTTTGCAAAAACCATCAACAATCATCGACACAGCGTCTTCTTCGGAAATTCCACGGGTTCTGCAGTAGAACAGTTGATCGTCGCTGATTTTTGAGGTGGTGGCCTCGTGCTCGATATTGGCGTCCGGATTTTTGATTTCCAGATACGGAAATGTGTGGGCGCCGCACAACTTGCCAATCAGTAGGCTGTCGCACTGGGTGTAGTTTCGTGCGCCATGCGCATTTTTCTCAACACGGACCAAGCCGCGATACGTATTTTGACCACGGCCAGCGCTAATCCCTTTGCTGATGATTTTGGATTTTGTATTGCGTCCAATATGAATCATCTTGGTGCCGGTGTCGGCTTGCTGATAGTGGTGGGTCAGTGCCACCGAATAAAACTCGCCCGTCGAGTCGTCACCGCGCAACACGCAGCTCGGATACTTCCAGGTAATTGCCGAGCCGGTTTCTACCTGGGTCCAGGAAATCTTTGAGCGATCGCCGCGGCAGTCGCCACGCTTGGTAACAAAATTATAGATGCCTCCAACGCCATTTTCGTCGCCGGGATACCAATTCTGCACAGTCGAGTATTTAATCTGCGCGTCCTCCAAAGCGACCAGTTCAACCACCGCGGCATGCAATTGGTTTTCATCGCGCATTGGCGCGGTGCAGCCTTCCAGATAGGACACATAGGCTTTGTCTTCGCAGACGATTAGGGTTCGCTCAAACTGCCCGGTATGACCTGCATTAATTCGGAAGTAGGTGCTGAGCTCCATCGGGCAGCGCACGCCTTTGGGAATGAACACGAAACTACCATCGGAAAAAACCGCCGAATTCAAAGCAGCGAAATAGTTATCGCCCACTGGAACCACGGTGCCCAGATACGCCTTGACCAACTCCGGGTGTTCCTGAATCGCCTCGCTCATCGAGCAGAATATGACGCCAGCTTTCCGCAGTTCATCCTTATAGGTGGTGCCTACCGAGACCGAGTCGAACACCGCGTCCACCGCGACACCGGCCAAGCGCGCACGTTCGTGCAGCGGCACGCCGAGTTTGTCGTAGGCCTCCAGCAATTTCGGATCCACTTCGGCCAACGATTTAGGTGCGTTCTTGGGTGCAGAAAAGTAACTGATCGCCTGATAATCAATCGGCGCGATCTTAAGTTTCGCCCAGTTTGGCGGCGCCATAGTTAGCCAATGTCGGTACGCATCAAGGCGCCATTGGGTCATCCACTCAGGCTCATTCTTTTTAGCTGAAATAAAGCGCACGACGTCTTCATTGAGGCCCGGAGGCAAGCTGTCGGACTCAATATCGGTGATGAAACCTGCGCTGTACTTTCGATTTAGCGCGGTTTGGACATCGGCTTCAATGGGCGTAGGGGAGTTGCTCATAATTTAGTTTACTACCGTGAGTTTGGTCGGAATGCGCTTGGATGCTTTGATCTGCTTATGCATTTGCGACAACTTAAAATTCTTTAGCGCGTCGATCACAATGTCATTGACCTGTTGCCAGTTACCGCGTGTGCCGCAGGTGTCTTCAATGCCACATTGACCCTCGTGCACGCTGCATTCGGTCATACCCAACGGGCCTTCCATCGCTTGTACGACATCGATCAGGGAAATTTGATCGGCAGGTCGGGTCAGGCGATACCCGCCATTGGCACCACGAAAGCTCTGCACCAGTTCCGACTGAGTCAGTGGTTTTAATACTTTGGCAACCGTGGTCAGTTCCAATCGCGAGGTCTCAGCCAGCTCGCTAGCCGAATGCACGCGATCGGGCGATTGAGCCAATACGCTCAGTAGCAAGGTCGCGTAGTCGGTGAGCTTGGTAACGCGCAACATAGGGGGTCTCAGGTCAATCCGTACCAAAATTGTACGGATTATCAGCTGGCGCTGCAATAATCGAGCTGAATGAAGCCTTTAAGGCGCTCAAAAATGCTTTGCCCGGCGCGCCGGGATAAGTCGGGGCAGACGCGCTGCGCTAAATGCGCGAGAATAGACGTTTTTGCAGAACCCTCTCAATGCCTAAGCTGATCGAAGCGCGACAATCAAATATTCACGGACGCGGTGTATTCGCAATTGCGCCGATTAAAAAAGGCACGCGGCTCATTGAATACCGCGGAAAAGTACGCAGCCATGATGAAGTCGATACGCAATACGGTGAAAAAGAAGAAGACGGTCATACGTTTCTTTTCACCCTGAATGACGACTTTGTTATTGATGCCAATATCAAAGGCAATGACGCGCGCTGGATCAATCATAGTTGCTCGCCCAATTGCGAAGCCGTTGTGGAAGAGTCTGAAGATAAGGACCCGGCGGCAGATCGCGTGTTTATCGAGGCGATCCGTGCCATAGAGCCCGGCGAGGAGCTGAGCTATAACTACGGCATCGTTTTGGCAGAACGACACACCGCAAAACTGAAGAAACTCTGGGCCTGCCACTGCGGCAGTCCCAAGTGCACCAACACGATGCTTCAGCCCAAACGCTAGATTCTAAGATATGGCCGGGACGTCTACCCGTCTATAACTGAATTGATCAGGGACTCACAGGGCTGCCAGCGCCACTGACTGTTGGAATCGGGGTCGTCGAGCCGGCCAATCGTGGCAACCAACTCGGTCCCTTGCCGCTGGTATTGGATAAATTGCGGGTAATCATGCTGCGGGTTTTCAAAACGCAGCATCTGCTCTGCGCTTTGGACCAACTCGAACGCGACCGCCGCAGTGCCCATAGGCTGTGCAAAAAACTGGGTTTTTTCGCCGCGCGAATCGATGCGCATGTATTCAAAGCTGCTGCGGTTTTTTTCGCGGTTATATTGCAGATTGGTTGCCAGCATCAAACCAAATTGAGGCTGCTGCCATACCTCTTGCGAAAAAACCTTGCCGTTGTCCGAGCACCAGGCACCGGCCAGCCAGTCGAGCTGTGCTTCAGTAGCGCGCAGCGGTATGGCGCTAAGTACGATCAGGCAACCAGCAGCAACGATATGGCGAAGGCGAATCATTCGGATTGCTCCATTTGCTCCTCATCCATGTCGTCCGGCTGCTCAGTCTCGTTAAGCATGATGCGCTTGAGCTCTTTGAATATCAGCCGCGAAGACTTCGGCGGCTTGCCGGCCTTGAACTCTTGCTGAGCATTGCGGATCCATTGCCGCAATTGCTGACGGTCGATGTCCGGATGCAATTCGAGCAGCTCCGGCAGCGCATCATCACCCTCGGCGACCAGACGATCGCGCCAGTTTTCGACGCGGTGCATCTGTGCGACTTCTTTTTGATGCTGGTTTTTGTCTTCGGTAAGCACCGCGCGAATGGTCTCTTGAACTTCATCGGACTCGCGCCGGATGGCTTTGGCTAAAAACGCTTTCTGGCGCTTACGGGCGATGTTTGATGTGATCCGCTGGGAGGCAAATATCAGCTCAAGTAGGTCGTCCGGCATGCTGATCGCGCGCAGCTCAGTCGCCGAAAGCGCCATGAGCTGACCCGCCAAATCGAGTACCTCAATCGCCTCGCGTCTGCGCTGGGACCGACTTTCACTGTAAAATTCACCGGTTTCCGGGTCTTTGCCACGCATGGCTGAGCTCGCTTTGAATAGAATCTGTGCATAAGGATACTCCAGTGAGCCAAGCATCCCATACCATTGACCCGAATAAGCGCTGCGAGGAACTCGCTGCCAGCGCCACTGAAGTGCTGCGCCTGTGCCGCGAAAATGGGGCAAGCCAGGCTGAGCTCACGGTGAGTGAAGATGCCGGCCTAGCGGTTCACGTGCGCATGGGTGAAGTGGAGACCATCGAGCAGACTCATAACAAGGGCTTGTCGTTGACCGTGTACTTCGGCCAGAAGAAAGCCCACGCGAGCACGGCTGATTTAAAACAAGAAAGCCTGCTTGCGACCGTGCAGCAGGCCTGTGCCATCGCGCGTTATACCGAAGCGGACGCCGCTTCGGGATTAGCAGAAGCCGGTGAGATGGCTCGTGAAATCGCTCACTTCGACTGCTGGCATCCGTGGTCGGTTGATGCCGAGCGGGCGATCGAATTAGCGCTTCAGTCAGAAACCGCAGGGCGCGATACCGATAAACGCATCAGCAATTCCGATGGCGCCAGCGTCAATACCGGTCACAGCCTGTCGGTGTATGCTAACAGCCACGGCTTTGTCGGTCCCGAGTACGCCACCCACCATAGTTTGAGTTGCGCCTTGATCGCCGGCAAGAACGGCGCCATGCAGCGCGACTACTGGTACACAACGTCGGTCATTGCCGATGAAATGGAGTCAGCCAAAGCGGTCGGCCAGCGCGCGGCAGAACGCACCTTAAGTCGCCTGTCACCACGTAAGCCACCGACGGGTGAGGTCCCCATTCTTTTTGTGCCGGATATCGCGCGCAGTTTGATCGGCCATCTGCTTTCGGCAATATCGGGCGGCGCGCTGTATCGCAAGGCGAGCTTTTTACTTAACTCGGTCGGGCAGAAGCTCTTTCCGGATGGTCTGGAAATTGTTGAGCATCCGCATTTGCTTCGTGCGCAGCGTTCGGCTGCGTTCGACGGCGATGGTCTGCCCACTAAGATTAGTCACATTGTGCAAAATGGTCAGCTGCAGCGGTACGTGCTGAGCACTTACTCGGCACGGCGTCTGGGCCTACAATCAACTGCCAATGCCGGCGGTGTTCACAACGTGTTACTCACACCCAATGCCGGCAGTCTGGACGACATCCGGAGTCGCATGACGCGAGGATTAATCGTCACCGAACTGATGGGTCAGGGCGTGAATGGCGTGACCGGCGATTACTCCCGGGGAGCCGCGGGTTTCTGGGTGGAGAACGGGGAAATCGCTTATCCGGTGGATGAGGTGACGATCGCGGGTAACTTGCGCGACATGTTCCAGCGGATGGAAGCCTGCGGCAATGATATCGACACACGCGGGGCAATCCGCACCGGTTCAATTCTGATTTCTAAAATGATGGTCGCCGGGACTCATGGCTCTTGACAGGGGTGAGTCTGCGGCCGAAAGTGGGAGCCGTAACTGCCTAATCAATGGAGAGATATATGACTGATTCCGAGCAAGCGCCGGTGAGTGTTGAATTGACTGCAGAGGACAAGACCTGGGGAATGATTGCGCATTTGGCAGCATTGAGCGGGTTCATCATTCCCTTCGGGAATATAATCGGGCCGCTGGTTGTGTGGCTGATCAAAAAAGACACGATGCCTTTTGTTGATGATCAGGGCAAAGAAAGTCTGAATTTCCAAATCACCGTTACGATCGCGGCAATCGTATGTTTTGCGTTAATGCTGGTATTAATTGGACTTTTGCTATTACCCTTAGTCGCATTGGCATCGCTGATTATGACGATTATCGCCGCAATCAAGGCCAACGAAGGGCAGAACTATCGTTATCCGTTTGCGATTCGTTTTATTAAATAATTAGTTCTGACGCGATACCGAAAAC
Organism: uncultured Gammaproteobacteria bacterium; assembly: GCA_965368785.1. Lineage (GTDB taxonomy): Bacteria > Pseudomonadota > Gammaproteobacteria > Xanthomonadales > Xanthomonadaceae > Silanimonas. The sequence goes on from CBDUOG010000011.1 coordinate 7,131, forward strand.
CGGGCCAGCTCCGCGAGGGGTTGGCCTTTTTCGTTGAAGGAGGCAACAAATCGTTGCATGCCGGTCAACAATTCTTGCAGACGCTGTTCTGACGCTTCCTTGCCCTGATGGCTTAGAAAGGTTGACTTATTCTGAGCCTGATCCTTACCCGCAGTCTTGCCCAGGACCTGAGCACTGCCACTGGCATCGAGCAAATCGTCTCGAATTTGGAAAGCCAGGCCTAAATCGCCGGCAAATTGATCCAGTTCAGCACATTCCTTTGTATTGGCCCTGGCTGCAATGGTGCCCATGCGCACCGCTGCGCGGATCAGTGCGCCGGTTTTCAATGCATGCAATCGCTCCAGTTCGGCTAAATCCAGTTGCCTATCGCTTGCTTGCATATCCAGCATCTGGCCGCCGCACATGCCGGCACCGCCGGCTGCCCGGGCGAGTACACCGACCATGTCGAGTTTTTGCTCCGCGGTGACCGCTGCTTCACTGAGTACTTCGAAGGCCAGTGACTGCAATGCATCGCCAACGAGAATGGCAGTCGCCTCATCGAATGCTACGTGCACGGTCGCGCGTCCCCGGCGCAGATCATCATCATCCATCGCCGGTAAATCATCGTGTACCAGCGAGTAGGCGTGAATCAGTTCTATTGCCATGGCCGCATGGTCAAGCGATTGCTGAGCGACTCCTAAGGCGTGTCCACTGGCGTAAACCAGCAACGGTCGCATGCGCTTACCCGGCGCCAATGCGGCGTAACAGAGCGCTTCATGTAATCGTCCGGGCATCCCGGCTGCCTTTATCCGGGAAGCAAAAACAGACTCAAAGTCCTCACGCCATTTAATCAACAGCTGCTCAGTCTTCATCGGGCTCGGGCACGCTTTCAGCGTCTTTTGCAGCGAGCTTTTTGAGTCGCGATTGCGCTTGGTCCAATGCGGACTGGCAATCGCGAAACAGGCCAATTCCGCGCTCGTAGGCACTCAGAGAATCTTCCAGGCTCAAGTCCCCCTTTTCAAGCTGCCCAACCAGAGCTTCCAGCTCTTGAAGTGCGTTTTCGAAATTAACAGGACTGGCGTCGGTTTTTTTCTGGGTAGCCATGGTAAGCAATCTATTGGGCGAAGTAGGGTTTATTCTAACCGCAATCCCGTCGGCGGCTGCCAAACCAATCGTGATTGGTGGGAGTCTAGCCACTTCGCGAGTTGCTCAGAAATAATCAGGTCGCCGGCAGCCAGCAACTCATTGTCACTATTGAAGATCAAGGGCAGTTGCGCTCGTTCCCAGGGCGGTATGTGCTCGGATTGCAGAAGCTTTTTCAGGCTGCTTTGATGCGCGCGCTTCTCCAGCCGTATGTTTTCGCCACCTTGTCGTGATCGCACGAGCACCGCTGGCTCAAAACATGCGCCGCCCTCGATCCTTAAACTTGCTCCATGCGGCAGAGCCAGCGCGCTCTCACCCGACCAGGGCATGACCAGATCATCCGGAAGCGCCAAAAGCGTCCGACCGACATACAGCGTGTCATTCCAACGGATTAAGCTGTAACCGTTCCAATCAAATCGCGGCGTCCGATCCGCAGAGCCCTGCCGGAAACTCGTCTCGATTTCCGCGTGAGCCGCTTTAGGTAGCATAGGCACCTGTAATTGACGTAGCCACAGGCGAATGACCCGTGCGCGTTGATAGGCGCTCAATCGCAAAAGCCCCGGCCAGTCCAGGGTTTGCGGATCTATCGCCTGGACTTGCGCAAGCAACTGCGCATCACGCTCCAGCAAAGCGCGATTTTGTTGATGCAGCAACTGCGCAGATTGACTCAATGACTGCTTGGCCTGCGGCCAGCGTTGCATCATTAGTGGCAATACCTGATGGCGCAAAAAATTTCGATCTAAAGACGTGTCGATGTTGCTCGGGTCGTCAATAAAGCTCAGGCGATGATGTCGCGCGTAGTTTTCCAGCTCCTCGCGCGAAAAGTTCAGAAGTGGTCGCTGTACGTGGAACCCATGCGCATCACTGTGCGTGCTCATCGCAGCCAGGCCGTCCGCACTGGCTCCGCGCAAAAGACGCAGCAGGATGGTTTCGGCCTGATCGTCCTGATGATGGGCCAGGAGCAGGGTTTCATCGGTATTGATGTGTGATGCAAATGCGGCATAACGCGCGGCTCGCGCAGATGCTTCGAGGCCTTGTCCGCTATCTTTAGAAACCGATACCGGAATGATTTGCAGAGGCACGCTTAGCGCCCGACATTGGGTCGCGCAGTGTTCTGCCCAGCGCGGCGCGTCGGCATGTAGTTGATGATTAACATGAACCGCACGGAGCCGGGCGCGACATTGCGAATCGCTGGCCAACAGGTGCAGCAGGACGGTGGAATCTAATCCGCCGCTTAATCCTAAAAGCAGGCCGTGTTGCCCGTCGCGCAAATTGGCATCAATGGACAACACGGCAGCTACTCATGACTTACTCGAAGTCCATCTCCAGACCACCCACCATGCCAGCGACCAGGTTATAGATCAGCGCCCATAGCAGTCCGCCGATAAAGCCAATAACCCCGTATAGGACCGGAAAGATGATGACGCCCAGAAAGCCCAGTCCAAACATGCCTGCCATCGCAGCACCGGCCTCATCGCCTCCGGACGCCATGCCGGCAGCACCCGCCAGCATGCCAATCCCGGCAAACAGCAGGCCAATTAGTAGACCGATCAATGCGTATGTTATGGCTAAGATCTTGCCGCAGGAAAGCACCCCAATGCGTTTAAGTACCATCGCTAAATTCCCCTTTGTTACCCGGTTATGCCGGGCGCGGCTTAAACCTTAGCGTAGGCACCGTAGGCCCGCAAGCGCTTGTAGCGGCGATCAAGTAACTGATCCGCATCAAAGCGCGAGAGCTTGTCGATCTCGTCAATGACGTTTCGCTTCAGTGTTGCGGCCATAGTTTCCGGGTCGCGGTGTGCTCCGCCCAGCGGTTCTTCAATAATGCGATCGACCAGTTTATGTTCGAGTAAACGCACAGCGGTCAGGCCTAGCGCTTCAGCCGCATCTTTGGCCTTGTCAGCGCTCTTCCACAATATGGACGCGCAGCCTTCGGGCGAGATGACTGAGTAGGTGCTGTATTGCAATATTAGGGTGCAATCGCCGACGCCGATTGCCAACGCACCACCGGATCCGCCTTCACCGATAACGGTGCACACGATCGGCACCCGCAGTTCGGCCATTTCCAGAAGATTACGTGCAATCGCTTCGGACTGTCCGCGCTCCTCAGCGCCGATGCCCGGATAAGCGCCCGGCGTATCAATAAAAGTCAGAATCGGCAGATTAAAGCGTTCGGCCATTTTCATTAGGCGCAGGGCCTTGCGATAGCCTTCTGGACGCGGCATGCCGAAGTTGCGGCGTACTTTAGACTTCGTGTCACGGCCTTTCTGATGGCCGATGATGACCACACTTCGGCCGTCAATGCGTCCGATGCCACCAACAATCGCTGCATCATCGGCGTACGCGCGGTCGCCAGCAAGCTCATGAAACTCGTCGCACATCATGCGAATATAGTCATTGGTGTACGGACGTTGCGGATGGCGCGCCATCTGTGAAATCTGCCATGGCGTCAACTCTTTAAAAATTTCCGTCGTTCGCGCGTTTAGCTTTTTCTTCAGACCTTCGATTTCCGATTCAATATCCACCGCAGGGCCATGACTGGCGCGACGTAACTCATTGATCTTCGACTCAAGATCAGCAATCGGTTGTTCAAAGTCTAAAAAGTTGGGATTCATTGTGTGTTTCCGGATCCTGCAATTACGCGGGGCTTTCGTCCCGATGGTGAGCGATGATTCTAAACTGCTCAGCACAATCAGCCTAGCAAAGCGCAATTTAGATCAGTTAGTGCTATTTAAATCAATCACTTACTGTAGCCACGGGCGATGCAGGCTGAGTTCTACGTGCTCAACGCCGGGGATTCGCCGCAGGCGCGCCAGCAAATCCGGTGCACTACGCACACTTGCGCTGCCGTTCAGTTCCATTTTCCCCTGTGCTGCATCCGTGATGAGCTGAAGTGACAGGGATGTACCACCCGGCCGGTACTCAGCCAACAGGTCCTGTACGCGCTCAAACAATCCATCGACGCGAAGGTCCAATGACATGCTGAGCCGATGCCCGTGATCGCTGATCAGTGTTTTAAAGTCCCAGGCTTGTTTCGCACGCAAGACCAAACCACCATTAAATTGATCTTCGCCGACATTGCCTTCGACCAAAAGAATTCGATCGCGACTGAGCAAGTGGCCGAATTTTTCGCTGGCCTCGCGGAAAAAAGCCATTTCCAATGTGCCCAGTCCATCTTCGAGCAAGGCAAAAATCATTGTTTCGCCACGCCGCCTCATTGGCCCGACCATGCCGGCTACGACCATGCTGGTTTCCCCGCGACGATCTTTGCGCGCGCGCCAGACATCCTCAACTTGATTCAGGCTGATACCGACCAGATTACGAATTTCCGCGCGCCATGGATCCAACGGGTGGCCGCTGAGATAGTGACCCAATGTGTCGCGCTCACCGGCAAGAATTTGTTCCAGGGTCCAGTTTTCGGTTTCCGGCAAATCAATTTTGATGCCCGTTGCGGTGGGGCCGCCGAACAAAGATGCCTGGCCGGCTTCTTTTTCGCGCTGCATTTGTTCTGCTGCTTTGAGCACTTCAGGTAGCTGCAGCATTAGCGAAGCGCGATTTTTAGCCAGTGTGTCCAATGCGCCGGCATGGATCAGCGCTTCCAATGCACGCCGGTTCAGCTTGCCGGGGTCAACGCGCTGACAGAAATCCAGAAAGTCAGCGAAGTTACCGCCGCTGTTGCGCGCATCGCTAATTGCATCGCACACGCCGCGACCGACACCTTTAATCGCGCCAAGCCCGTAGCGAATGCTCGAATCAGAGCTGGCGAAAAATTGATAGTTTGAAACATTGACGTCCGGTACTTCGACCTTCAACTTGAACGCGCGGGCTTCCTCGAGAAAGATCACCACTTTATCGGTGCTGTCCATGTCTGAAGACAATGTGGCCGCCATAAATTCAGCCGGGTAGTGCGCTTTAAGCCATGCGGTTTGATAGGCAACCAGGGCATACGCGGCCGAGTGCGACTTGTTGAAGCCGTACTCAGCGAATTTTTCCATCAAGTCGAAAATTGAAGAGGCGACGGCTGCATCAATTGAGTTTTTCTCCGCACCAAACTCAAACTTGATGCGCTCCTTAGCCATTTCTTCCGGCTTTTTCTTACCCATGGCGCGACGCAGTAAGTCAGCACCACCCAGCGAGTAGCCGGCCATGACCTGGGCGATCTGCATGACCTGTTCCTGATACACGATCACACCGTAGGTGGGCTTGAGGATCGGCTCAAGCAACGGATGCGGGTATTCAATTTCGGCGCGACCATGTCGACGATCAATAAAGTTATCGACCATGCCCGAGCCAAGTGGACCGGGGCGATACAACGCCGCTAAGGCAATCAGGTCCTCAAAAACCGTTGGCTCTAGCTTGCGGATGTAATCTTTCATGCCGCGCGATTCAAATTGGAACACCGCGGTGGTTTCGCCGCGCGAAAGCAATTGATAAGTCGGTTTGTCGTCCAGTGGAATTTGCGTGATGTCGATCGGCTGCAGGCCTTGCGCTTCACGTTTGATGTTTACCGCTTTGACCGCCCAATCAATAATTGTGAGCGTGCGTAAACCCAGGAAGTCGAATTTAACCAGACCCACGGCCTCGACATCGTCTTTATCAAAATGAGTGACTGCGCCACGCCCACCTTCTTCAGAATATAAGGGGCAGAAATCGCTGAGTGGACTGGGTGCAATGACAACGCCGCCGGCATGCTTGCCAGCGTTGCGAGTGAGGTCTTCAAGTGAGAGCGCCAGATCAACCAAATCACGCACATCTTCATCGCTGTCGTAGCGATCAATCAGTTCGGATGAACGCAGATTGGAATCGCTCTTGCTCGCTTCGCTACGACCGAGCGCATCATTGAGCGTGACTCCGAGCACCAATGGAATGAGCTTTGCGATGCCATCGACCAGGCCATACGGATAGCCCAAAACGCGACCGGTATCGCGCAGCACCGCTTTGGCCGCCATCGTGCCGTAGGTAATAATCTGGCTAACCCGATCACGGCCGTATTTTTGCGCGACGTAATCGATGACTTCGTCGCGTCGATCCATACAGAAGTCGATATCGAAGTCGGGCATCGATACGCGTTCAGGGTTCAGGAATCGCTCGAACAGCAAATCGTAGCGAATCGGGTCGAGGTCGGTAATGCCCAATGCGTAAGCAACCAGAGAGCCGGCACCCGAACCGCGGCCCGGGCCAACCGGGATATCATTGCGTTTTGCCCAATTGATAAAGTCGGCAACGATTAAGAAGTAGCCGGGAAATCCCATCGAATTGATCACGCCCAATTCAAGCTGCAGTCGGTCGAAATAATCCTGCTCGGTGCAACCCTCAAACATCGGGTACTGCTGCAGACGGCGGCGTAATCCATCTTCGGATTCACTTCGTATCCAGCTTTCCAGCGTGTGCTCGCTAGGTACCGGAAATGCCGGCAGATGGTAGGTGCCCAACTGCATCTGCAGGTTACAGCGGCGTGCCAGATCTAAGCTATTACTGATCGCATCGGGCGCATCGGCAAATAGCTCGAGCATCTCTTCATTGGATTTTAAGTATTGCTCAGGACGGTAGTCGCGCGGCCGGTTAGGGTCGTCGAGTACTCGACCCGTGGCAATACATACGCGCGCCTCGTGTGCTTCAAAGTCGTCGCGATTCAAAAACCGCACATTGTTGCTGGCGACAACCGGCAGGCCGCTAGTAAACGCGAGTTGCGCTGCCATTCGATTAAACCGACCCTCGCCGACGTGGCCGCAGCGGGTCATCTCGATATACAAGCGATCCGGGAAGAGGGCGCGCGTCTCACCCAGGGCAGCCCCGGCCAGATCTTCGCGCTCGGCAATGCATTGGCTGCCAAAGCGGCTGTCTTTGCCAAGCAATGCGATGAGCCCCTGATTGTCGTTTGCCAACCACTCCGGGCGGATCAAAACCAAATCGCCTTGATGCCCCTCGCTGTAAGCGCGGGTGAGCAATCGCGACAAACTTAAATAACCGGCATAGTTGGCGCACAGCAGGGTCAGTCGACTGAGTTGATCGCCCTCGTTGGCGAGCAAAATGTCAGCGCCGGTAATGGGCTTGATGCCGGCTTTTTCGGCGACTTTGTGAAATTTAACCGCTGCGAATACGTTATTGCTGTCGGTTACAGCCACTGCTGGCTGATTCAAGGCGACACAACGCTCAACCATCGAAGCAAGTCGGATAGTGGAGTCAGTCAGCGAGTATTCGCTATGCAGGTGTAAGTGGGCGAAGCGTGTCGACATAGAGGCCAAACTTTGCAGAATGGCAGGTTAGTCTGGACTGGCTTTGGGAACAAGGCTTGACAAAAATGCTGCGGTGACGAATTACGGCAAGCAGCGTTGGTCGTGATTAACGCCCTTCAGCTGCCACGCACGGCCCGTGCTTGAAGGGTGGGCAGCGGGTCATCGCAGCGTGCCGTTCAGTGCAGCCTGACCGGCACGCTGATCGTTTTGGATTAAGGGCTACTTCCATTGAGTGGGTAATGGATCAATGGAGTTCTGTAGAAATTCGCCCTGCAGGTAGCTGCTGTTGTGGTGCAGCTTGCGCGACAGCGCCTCGACTTTATCTTGCAGTTTTTTTGCCTCGATGGCGGCGGCGCTTCTGCGCCGGTCGACGACGCCTGAGCGTTCGGCACGGCATTCGCTAGTCGGTTGTCTGTATTGGCTTTTCATGGCTCCTCCGTTGGTTTGTGTTGCACTGAACAAAACGCAGGAAAGCGTGATATAGGTCACAAATAAAAAGCAAAACTGGGGCACGAAATTTTGCAGGGAAACGGACAAAAATCAAAAAACGATAGCTAAATCAAGTAGATACGCTGGTAAATAAAATTTGCATCACTGGCCGCAACGATTTGCCATTTCAGCCTGCGTGAGACAACTTCGAACCGGCGCAAAACTGCGGCGGTGCTCTTCACACGGTCCGATTTGTCGCAGTATTTCCAAGTGCGAGGCGGTCGGATAGCCCTTGTGCTGATTGAAGCCATAGGCCGGAAAGCGCTCATGCATCTGTAGCGCATAGTGATCGCGCGCCACCTTTGCCAGAATCGAGGCGGCCATGATGCTCGGTTCCCTACTGTCGCCCTTGACCAAAGCCTGAGCCGGGCAAATTAAGTTATCGGGTAGTTGGTTGCCGTCGATCAGTGCTAAATCGCCTGCATCGGCTATGGCAGCTATGGCCTTGCGCATACCCTCTAGCGTTGCCTGAAGAATGTTGATCTCATCAATCCGCGCAGGGCTGATGAATTCGATATGAAATGCCAATGCACGGGCTTTGACTTCGCTAAACAAGCGCTGGCGTTTTGTTGCGCTCAGCGCTTTTGAGTCACCCAGACCCTGCGGCATGTTATCGATCGATAGAATAACCGCGGCGACCACAACAGGTCCGGCTAAAGGGCCCCGTCCGGCTTCATCGACGCCGATGATCCGTCGGTCAGTCATCGTGGCAGCAGATCCAGCACGGCTTTGGCAGCGACGAATTTGCTCGGTGGCAGAAGGTTTAAATGGATTTCTTTGAAGCGGCTGATTAAGGCACCGTGCCGATCGTGATTATCAAAAATTTGCTGCAAATTGTGAGCCAGGTTTTCCGCTGTGCATTCATCTTGCAGGCATTCGCTGACCAGCATTTGGCTTGCCAACACATTGGGCAAGCTAACGTAGACTGTCTTGAGTAAATTAAGGCGTTTAACCAGCCAGTGGCTGAAGCGATTGATACGGTAGCCGACAACCATGGGTCGCTTAGCCAGCATGGCCTCCAGCGCAGCGGTTCCAGAGGCCAGCAGAACCGCATCAGACGCAACTAAAACGTGTTCGGATTGGCCATCAATCACGCTGCAATCAGCGAGCGAATTCACATCGCCGAACTGCTGTAACTGGTGATCGATCTCTTTGCGGCACTGGGTATTGGCTGCAGGAATCAACGCGCGAAGTTGCGGCATGGTTTGCTTCAGGAGCGCAAAGGTGGAAAGAAATTCTGGGAGGAGCTTTTGAATTTCGCTACGGCGCGAGCCAGGTAATATAGCCAGGCACCGCGCGCTACCGTCCACCCCCAGGGCTACACGCGATTCGGCTTGATTCGGGCTCAGTGCAAATCGTGTCGCCTGCGGGTGACCGACAAACACGGCACGCACCTGGTGCCGCTGGTAAATTTCCGGCTCCATCGGAAACAGACACAGCACCAGATCAGCGTTGGCGCGCATTTTCGCTGCCCGCGACTCGCGCCACGCCCAAACTGAGGGGCTAACATAATGCACGGTTGCCGTTCCGCGCCGTTTCAACCAGCGCTCAATGGCTAAATTAAAATCGGGTGCATCGACGCCGATGAAGATATCTGGCTGCCATTCTTGTAGTCGACTTTTTAGCCGGCTACGTAGTCGCAACAGTCGGGGTAGGTGGCTGATCACTTCAGTTAAACCCATGACTGCCAGTTCGCTGGAATCAGCCCAGGCGCACAATCCTTCGGCGCTCATCGCCGATCCGCCAACGCCGGCAAATTCTATGTCCGGGTGAAGCTGTTTGAGCTGCCGCATCAGCGATGCGGCCAGCATGTCTCCGGACGCTTCGCCGGCGATCAATGCGACGCGGAGCGGCCGGTTTATGTCAGACATGCTGATTAGCGCACCAAGCCGCGCTCACTGGCCTCAATGAACTTAAGCATCTGCTCCACCTCGGGCGAGTCGACGGCCGCGTCGGCAAGCTGTTGCTTGGCCTGGCTGAGCGGATTGCCTGATACAAATACCGCGCGGTAAGCGCGCTTGATGGCGCTTATTTGATCGGCGTTGAATCCGCGCCGTTTCAAACCCTCGCTATTAATGCCCCGTGCGCGTGCGTATTGATCGGCAATCATTACGAAGGGTGCAACATCACCGTTGACCAAGCTGCCCATGCCGATAAACGCATGCGCACCGATTTTGCAGAATTGATGGACGCCGACAAAGCCGCCGAGGATGACCCAGTCCGCTACCGTAACGTGCCCTGCAAGCGTGGCATTGTTAGCAAAAATGCAGTTATCACCAACCTGACAGTCATGCGCAATATGCACATAGGCCATGATCCAGTTCTTATTTCCGACGCGCGTGATATCACCGCCATCGGCGGTGCCGCGACTAAATGTAGTGAACTCCCGAATCGTGTTGCCGTCGCCAATGATCAGTTGGCTTTTCTCGCCGGCAAATTTTTTATCCTGAGGGTCTGTGCCCAAAGTGGCATGCGAGTAAATGTGATTATCCCGGCCGATGATGCAGGGCCCGTCGATCAGGCAATGCGATCCGATACGTGTGTTGTCACCGATCTCTACCTTGGCACCGATCACCGTGTACGCGCCGACAACGACGCCCGAGCCCAGTTTGGCTGCAGGATCGATCAATGCGGTCGGGTGAATATTCATCGGTTACTTAGCTTCAGCACACAGGATTTCAGCGCTCGCGACGAGCTTGTCGTCAACGTATGCATTTCCCGTATATAAGGCCATGTTGCGGATGACGCGGGTGAGTTCAACTTCCATGCGCACGGTGTCGCCCGGTACAACCATTCGGGAAAAACGCGCATTGTCCACTTTTACCAAAAAGAACTTACGTGTTTCGTCGTTGGGGCCGCCTTGCGAGAGCATCGTTAAGATGCCACCTGCCTGAGCCATGGCTTCAATCACGAGAACGCCCGGCATCACCGGCATCTCCGGGAAGTGGCCATTAAAAAATGGTTCGTTGCTGGTTACATTCTTAATTGCAGTAATTCTTGTGTTTGCCTCAAACGCAATAACGCGGTCAACCAACAAAAATGGATAGCGATGCGGCAGCATTTTGCGAATATCAACCGTGCCGATGGGTAATTTGAGCTCTGAGCTCATTCGGATTCCTTAATTAACAAATTTATTTTACGAGTGAGCTGGTCAAGCTGGCCAAAGCGAACGGCATTCTTTAGCCATTTTGCTTTGGGTTGTACCGGCGTTCCGGACGCATATTCGCCTGGTTCAGTTATCGAGTGGGTGACCAATGTGTACGCCCCTACCACTACATGATCGCAAACCGAGATATGTCCGACAATCCCGGCACCGCCACCAATGAGGCAATTGCTGCCAATTTCGCAGGAGCCGGCCAACGCCGCACAGCCCGCAATAGCTGTGTGGGCGCCGATCTTGACGTTATGGGCGATCTGTACTTGATTATCAATACGCACGTCTTCGGCCAGGATCGTGTCTTCGATTGCGCCGCAGTCGATCGTCGAATTTGCGCCGATTTCGCAATCCGCACCGATTCTCACGCCACCCAGTTGCGGCACTTTGATCCAATGATCCCGGTCGCGCGCCAGGCCGAATCCATCAGCGCCTAACACCGCCCCGGAGTGGATCAGTACGCGTGGCCCCAGGCTGACGCGTTTAACCAGAGTGACTCGAGCTAACAGCCGCGCGTGGGTGCCAATGCGGCAATCCGGGCCGATGACGCAGCCCGGTCCAATCTGAGCACCGGCCTCAACGATCGCCGAATCGGCGATGACGCATAAGGGTCCAATGCATGCGCTCGGGTCGATTTTCGCGCCCGGTTCGATAATCGCGCTCGGGTGCACCCCGGCGCTCACATCGGCTTGAAAATCGAAAAATGCTGCGACCCGGGCATAGGTCAGATACGGGTCTTTAGCGATTAAACACGGCTGTGAAGCGCTGGGAGCATCAGACTCGCGCAAAATCACCGCAGCAGCCGAGCAGCTCGCTAATTGGCTGCGGTAGCGGCTATTGGCCAAAAAGCTGATTTGCGAGCCCGTCGCATTGCTCAGTGTGCCGACCCCGGATATTTCAGGGTCGAGAGTACCATTGCGCTGCAGTCCCAAGCGGGAAGCAATGTCAGAAAGCTTCAGCACATGTGGGGCTGGCCCAGCCATGCTCGATCAGAACTTGCCGCCGAACGTGAATTGTAGGCGTTCGATGACATCGCCCGGCTCATCGTGCAGCGGCAACGAGTAGCTGATCGAAATCGGACCCATGGGTGACTGCCATTGCAGCGCGATACCAGCCGAGGAGCGCAGGTCGCCAGTACCAAAGTCGCGCGAGGTGGCGAACACATTACCGAAGTCGACAAAGGTAGAGACACGTGCGGCATTCGAATCGAACAGGCCGGGGAAGTAGAACTCAACCGAACCGACTGTTTTCAATGCACCGCCGACACCGCGTCGGTTTGTGATGATCCCGGCATCCAAAGACGAGCGGGGGCCGAGCGTGTTGGTTTCAAAGCCACGCACTGAGTCCGGACCACCGGCATAGTAGTTTTGCCAGAATGGCAGACCACCGCTGGAGTTACCGTAGGAATCACCATAAGCCAGAGCGGCACGGGTTTCCATGACGACGCCAGGGCTGATCCGCCAAAAGCGTGAAAAATCATAGGACGCTTTGTAATACTCGAAGTCTGAACCCGGCAGCGTCGCTTCCAAGCTCACTCGATGATAGGTACCCCGGGTCGGCGCAAAGAAATCATTGCGTGAATCACGCGCCCAGTTTCCGATCGCACGCCAGCTATTTACTCGCCACATCCGGTTAAATGCGAGAGTGGTGTCGCAGGGTGTGGACGGATCGTTATCGACGTCATAGCACGGGAAACGCTCACGATCCCCCGGCGATTTATGGTTCGCAATCAGATAGTCGATAAATTCCGGAGCCGTTGCACCGTCGGTAGTGGTCAAATCAACGGCATCAATTCCCAAAGCCAGGCCGACGCTGTCTGTCTCACTCAGCGGCAGGCCAAATGATGTCTGGAATGCCTGATTATCTGATTTGTAGCTGACCAAGTTGTATTGACCAAAATCGTTTTCACTCAGGTTCAGGCTATAACCAACCGAGACACCATTGTCGGTGAAGTAAGGGTCGAAGAATGAGAACGCAAAGGATTCGCTAAAGGCGTTTGTTTGAATCGACGTCGAAACGCGGTTGCCTGAACCTAAAAAGTTATTCTGGGTGAGCTGCGCAGAAATCAACGTACCAGCGACTTGCGAGTAGCCTAAGCCGAACTGAAATTGGCCGAACTGGCGTTCTTTAACATTGATGACGACGTCCACCTTATCCGGCTCGCCCGCGACTTCCGGTGTTTCGACATCTACTTCTTCGAAATAGCCCAGGCGCTGTAAACGAACCTTTGAGCGATCGATTGCGGCTTGCGAATACCATGAGCCCTCAAATTGACGCATTTCGCGGCGCAGTACTTCATCGTGAGTAATCGCATTGCCTTTGAATTCAATACGTCGCACTTGAACGCGCGGACCGGGCTGAATAACGAAGTTAATTGAGACTAGGCGCTTTTCCCGATCAATGCTGGGAATCGGTTGGACTTCAGCGAAGGCGTAACCAATATTGCCCAGCACCGCGACGATCGCGTCCTTGGTAACCTCCAGACGTTGGCGAGAGAATGTTTCCCCCGTTCTTGCTGCCAGCATTTTTTGGATCTCTTCCTCCGGAATAATGGTGTCGCCGGAGATTTCAATTTTGTCGAATGTATAGATCTCGCCCTCAATGACGCTGGCGTTGATATACATGTCACGCTTGGTCGGGCTGATGGTTACCTGAGTTGATTCGATATTGAAATCAACATAGCCACGATCCAGATAGAAATTATTCAGCTTTTCCAAATCACCCGACAATTTCTCGCGGGAGTATTGATCATCACGCTTGTACCAGGAAAGCCAGTTGCTGGTGTTGGACTCCCACGCATTGCGAATGTCGGCGTCGGTGTAGGTCTGGTTACCAACGATATTGATATCGCGAATTTTTGCCGCTTTGCCTTCAGCAATCGTAATGGTTACGTCAACGCGGTTTAGGTCCAAATTGATGATGTTCGGCGAGATGGTCACGCTGTATTTGCCGCGGTTGTTGTACTGGCGCGTGAGCTCCTGGGTAACACGATCCAAGTTCAGAGGGTTAAAGGTTTCGCCTTCGGCCAGGCCGATTGAACGAAGGCCTTTCATTAATTCTTCGGTTTTTAGTTCCTTGTTGCCCGTCAGGGTGATCTTATTGATCGCCGGGCGCTCGACGACAGTGATCACCAGAATGCCGCTTTGGCGGTCCAGTTTAATGTCACTGAAAAAGCCGGTCTTGAACAGCGCGCGCACTGCTGCTGCAGCCGAAGTCTGATCCAGCGTGTCACCACGTTCTACCGGCAAGTAACTAAATACCGTCCCTGAAGAAATTCTCTGCAGACCGTCTACCCGAATATCGTCAACTCGGAATGGCTCAAATGCTTGCGCCAGTGCCTGGCCAGCCAGGGCTGCGGTAAGCGCCAAAGCGAGGATTCGGCGGCGATATTTGGTTTGAATCATTTCTTTCTTCCATTGTTGCCAGCGCAATGCTGACAGTGAGTAATTTAGGCGTTTTGATCAGGTCAGGTCATTAAAAATGGCCAGGCTCATCAGTGTAAACAGGAACAACAGACCGACATATTGCCCGATCATCATCGTTCGTTCACTAACCGGTCGACCGCGCATAAGCTCGATAAGGTAATACAGCAGGTGCCCGCCGTCCAAGATTGGTACCGGTAACAGGTTCAAAATGGCCAGGCTCAGGGAGAGCATTGCAAGGAAAAATAGGTACCAGCCCGGGCCTAATTGTGCCGTTGCCCCGGCAGTTTCGGCAATGCTCAATGGCCCCAGCATATTGTCTAGGGACGCGCTGCGCTTGATCATTCGGGCAAACATGCCAACGATGTCGCCGGTCATTTTGTAGGTTTCTGCGAGCGCTGCCGGCACCGCTGCCAGCGGGGAATAGCGCAGCAGGGCGTCTGGCTGTGGTCGATACGGCGCAACACTAAATCCGAGCAAATATCGGGATTGTGCGCCGGATTCGACCGCCATCGGCACAATATCCGCTGAACGCAGGCTACCATCGCGGCGCCATTCAATCCGAAGTGCGCGTTGATCGGGTCCCAACTCGGCCAGGAGTGGTGCAATCTCGTCGCGATAGGCTGCAGGCCGACCCTCTACACGCAAAATTTCGTCGCCTTCGCGCAGTACGCCGAAAGCCGGGCTATTTTCATCCACCACACCCACCACCATCGGCAAGCGGCTTTGCTGTGGGATCAGGCCGATGTCGCGTAAAATCGCCTTTTCTTCAAAACGAAAGTCGGGGTCAGACAGCATCAGGGTGACGCTGCGGGTACTCTCATCTACCGACTGTAGGCGCACCTGCGCTTCGCGGCGATCCATCGCGGCCGCACCGAGCACGATGCCCGCATCGGTCCAGGTAGGGGTTGCGCGACTGTCAACGCTAAGAATTAAGTCGCCGGATTTGATCCCGGCTTCAGCGGCAATGGCGCTTGATTTGCCGACGCGCGGTTCAAAATCCGGGCGGCCGAAGGTGAACATCAAAAACAGCAAGGCAACCGCGAGCACGATGTTGGCTAGAGGGCCGGCCAAAACAATCGCAATACGCTGCCAGACCGTTTTACTGCTGAAATCGCCACCTTGCTCAGCGGGGCTGATGTCCTCGACTCGCGAGTCGAGCATTTTTACGTAGCCGCCCAGCGGAATCAGGGCAATTCGATATTCGGTACCGCGCGAATCCATACGACTCCACAATGCCGGTCCGAAACCGATCGAGAAGCGCTGAACATGTACGCCATTACGCCGGGCGACCCAGAAATGTCCGAATTCATGGAAGCTGATCAAGATGCCGAGGCTGATGATGAACCACCAAATGTTGCTAATTACTTCCATCAATCGGTTCCAAGGCTGTTGAGTACTTGTACGGCGGTCGCGCGCGCACGCCGTTCAGTGTCCAGTCTTTGCTCTAAAGACCCGGCGCTTGAGTTGCCCATGCGATCGATCGTCCGCGCGATCAACTCGGCGATACCCAAGAATGGCAGCCTTCGCTGAAGGAAGGCTGAAACCGCGACTTCGTTTGCAGTGTTTAAAATAGTTGGCGCATCGCCACCCTCGCGCAGCGCCGCGTAGGCCAGCGACAGGCAGGGGAATGCTTCGTGGTCGACCGCTTCGAAATGCAAACGCCCGAGGGCCGCGAGGTCCAGTGATCCAACGCCTGCATCGATACGCTCCGGCCAGGCCAAAGCATAGGCAATGGCTGTACGCATATCGGCCAGACCCAACTGTGCCAGATGCGATCCGTCGACATATTCAACCAGCGAGTGAATCATCGATTCCGGATGCACGACTACCTCGATTTGGTCCGCAGCCACCCCGAACAGATGGTGGGCTTCAATCACTTCTAAGCCCTTATTCATCAAAGTTGCCGAATCGACCGATATTTTCTGACCCATCACCCAGTTCGGGTGGGCGCAGGCTTGTTCGGGGGTGATGTCGCGCAATTGCAGAGCGTTACGGCCGCGGAATGGTCCACCGGAAGCAGGTAACACTAAACGACGCAATCCACGTTGCGCCGAATCTTGCGGCAGACATTGAAAAATTGCGTTGTGCTCGCTGTCTACCGGAATGATCGTCGCACCACTTCGTCTTGCTGCATCGGTCAACCATCGACCAGCGACAACGACCGATTCTTTATTGGCAATGAGCAGGCGCTTGCCGGACTCGGCCGCAGCCAGGGTAGAACGAACCCCGGCGGAGCCCACAATAGCCGCAACGACCACATCGCAACGTGGGTCGCGCGCCAGTGTCTCCAGTGCCTGCGGCCCTGCGAGCGCCTCAGTCTTCAGGCCGGCCTGACGCAGGCCGGCGTGCAGCTCATCGAGTAAGTCAGCCTGGGTAATGACCGCGAAGTCCGGCCGGTGTTTTTCGCAGAGTTGGATCAGTGAGCTGACGTTTTGGTTTGCGCTCAAGACCCACGCGCGAAAACGATCGGGATGTCGGTTGATGACATCCAGAGTCGATGCCCCGATCGATCCGGTGGCGCCAAAAAGTGCAACATTGCGTGGACGTTCGCTCAAATCCCCATCCAGATTTTGCACAAAACAAATACCGGCAGCGCGGCTAAAATGCTGTCGACTCGATCAAGCACGCCGCCGTGACCGGGGATCAACTTGCCTGAATCTTTGTGGCCCGAGTGGCGCTTCATCATGCTTTCAAATAGGTCGCCGAGAACCGCCATAACGCTTGCAATCACGGTGATCAGAATCAGAGCCCAGAGCTGGTTCCAGCCGAGTCCCAGATACGGCGTGGCGGAAATGGCTAGTAACACGGCCGCGGCCAAACCACCCCAGAAGCCTTCCCAGCTCTTGTTCGGGCTAATTGTCGGCGCCAGACGACGGTTGCCCCAGCGCGTGCCGGCGAAAAAGGCGCCGGAGTCGGTCACCCAGACAATGGCTAATGCGAACAAAGTCCACAGTGGGCCGGCTTCCGAGAACTGATGGAGCCAAACCAGCGCACACCACGTGGATATGCAAATCAAACTACCGGCAAGCAGCTTCAGCGAGGTCGAAAGCGCATCTTGTTGCCGGCCAAACTCAAAATGGCGCAACCAGAAAGCCAGTCCCAACCAGCTGCACGCACCGATCATCGCGGTTAGTTTAAGCGGTAATAAATCCTGATCAGAAATCCATACCAGCATCACCAGGACCAGCATATTCGCCGTGACGTAGGAAATGCGTACCAGCGTATCGCCGATGCCGCACAGTCGAGTCCATTCCCAGAGCGCCAACGACAAAGCTGCGGCCATTAGCGCGGCAAGACTCGGCGTTGTCAGAAATAATATAGAAGAAATGGCCAGAATAAGCAGACCGAGGCCAACGCCAATCCGTGTGCGATTCAAGAATTTTCTCCTGCGGCTAGTTGCTCCGAAATCAACCCGAAGCGACGCTCACGGCTGGCAAAGTAGCTCAGAGCTTGGTTCATAATTTCTGCGTTCATATCCGGCCATAATTTATCGGTAAACCACAGCTCAGTGTAGGCTAGCTGCCACAAGAGGAAATTGCTGATCCGGTATTCGCCACCGGTGCGAATAAACAAATCTGGAGCGGACATACCCGCGGTCGAAAGTTCCGACTCAAAACGCGACTCGGTGATATCGGCGACCTGCAGACTCCCCATTTTAACCTGTTCAGCAAGGCGGCGTGATGCTTGTACGATGTCCCAGCGCCCGCCGTAGCTGGCGGCCAGAATCAGGGTCATTCGCACGGGTTCAATTGCGACCCGTTCGGCGGCACTTATGCGCTGTTGGATCTCCGGCGAAAATCGTTCCCGCTCGCCGATAAAGCGCAGGCGAACTCCCTGTCGCGCCAATTCCTGTACTTCCGAATCGAGCATGCGCAAGAACAGCTTCATTAGCGAACCGACTTCTTCGTCAGGACGCTGCCAGTTTTCCGAAGAAAATGCGAACAAGGTCAATGTCGATATGCGTTTTTCCAGACAAAACTCTACGACATTACGCACCGCCGCTGCACCGGCTCGATGGCCCAAGGATCGAGGACGGTTTCGCGACTTTGCCCACCGACCATTACCGTCCATGACGATGGCTATATGTTGGGGCTGTAGATCCGCTGTAGAGGAAGACATAGGGTCGATGCGCTGACGATCAGATCGACATCAGTTCCTCTTCCTTTGCTTTACCGACTTCGTCGACATTCTTTACGAATTGGTCGGTCAGTTTTTGAATGTCGTCTTCGGTGCGACGTTGCTCATCTTCGGTGATCTGTTTTTCTTTCAGCAGCTCTTTTACGTGCTGGATCGCGTCACGACGCACGTTGCGGATAGCAATCTTGGCGTTTTCCCCTTCTGCGGCCACGTGCTTGCTAAGTTCCTTTCGGCGCTCTTCAGTCAGTGCCGGAAGATTAATGCGAATCACCGTACCTGCGGTCGTCGGGTTCAGGCCCAAATCGGAGGCGAGGATCGATTTTTCGACCGCCGCGACCATATTCTTTTCCCAGGGAGTGATGACCAGGCTACGCGCATCGGCAATGGCCACACTGGCAACCTGCGACAGCGGCACTTCTGAGCCGTAATAGTTGACCTTAAGGTGGTCGACCAGGGCGGTGCTGGCACGGCCGGTGCGCAGTTTGGTCAAATCGTGACGAAATGACTCTACGCTCTTTTGCATGCGGGTCTGGGCGTCTTTCTTGATGTCATTGAGCATCTTGGGCTCCGAGGATTTAATCCGTCGATTATACCCAAGCTGGCAGCAGATTCGGGCCGTCAGGCGGGAATCGTGTAATCCGGGGAGCCCACCAGAGTACCAAGCTGCTCACCACGCAGGATGCGCATGAGCGCACCCGGCTGCATCATGTCGTAGATTCTGATTGGCAGGGCCTGATCACGACACAGGGCAAATGCGGCGGTATCCATAACTTGCAGGTCCCGGCTGAGCACTTCCTCATAGGTCAGTCGATCGAAACGAACGGCATTCTTTTTCTTTTTCGGGTCCGCATCGTAAATACCGTCGACCTTCGTCGCCTTCAGCAGTAAATCCGCCCCGACTTCGATTGCGCGCAGAGCCGCAGCCGAATCGGTGGTGAAGAACGGATTGCCGGTTCCGGCGGCAAACAGCACAATTCGACCTTTTTCGAGGTGGCGGATAGCGCGACGACGAATATAGTCTTCGCAAACCTCATTAACGGTTAAGGCGCTCATCGTGCGTGCATAGGCGCCCAGCCGCTCGAGCGCATCCTGCATGGCAAGCGCGTTTATTACGGTGGCGAGCATGCCCATATGATCACCGGTTACCCGATCCATGCCCTTTGACTGCAATCCGGCGCCCCGGAAAATATTGCCACCACCAATAACCAGACCCACCTGGGCTCCGGCTTTTTGGATTTCGATGACTTCTTTAGCCAGCGCTACCAGAACGTCCGGGTCGATGCCGTAATCGGACTTGCCCATCAGGGCCTCGCCGGAGAGTTTGAGCAGTACGCGTTTATATTTCAGGGCGGGAGCGCTCATGCAATGATCCGATGCGGTGGCAAACGAGCGGCATTGTACCGGAAGAGGTGCTCCGACGGCATCACTAAATGAAATGCGGCTCGATTAGTGGTTGGTTTAGCCGGGCGGCGCTCACGCGCGGTCGCGCCTCATCATGCGCTTACGTCGGCGCAAGGCTAGCTTGTGCCTGGGCAAGTCTAACGAACATTTCTTGCATACGGCGAGCGCGTATCGCCCGTGAGCGCAATGAAAAAATTAAATGGGCAGGTGCCACCGGTTTGACCAGAAAGTCATCGCCGCCGAGGGAAAGGGCCTGCAGTTGCGTGGTGATATCGGTTTCAGCCGAGAGAAACAAAATGGGCATCCAGAACAGGCTTTCATCTTCTCGAATCACCGATGCCAGCTCGGTTCCCGAGGCTTCAGGCATAAACACGTCCAACACTAGAACCTCGGGCTGGAATTTTCGAATCGCTTTGAGAGCCGACAGTGGTTCGCTCAGGGTCATCACTTCGAAGCCGGCTTGCCTGAGGTGTTCGCTGAGCACTTCCAGTAACGCCAGATCGTCATCGACCAGCAATACGCGATAGGGTCGGGTCGGCATGACGCCGGACAAATTATCCAGCATCGGTAACAAATGAAGCGGATCAACCGGCTTGACCAGATAACGTGTTGCGCCCGCGCGCAGCGCGGCTAAACGCGATTTGATGTCGTCATGCACGGACATAAATATGACCGGCAACGGCTCATCTGCCGTAAAGCGCACCAGCTGAATTGCGTTGGCTCCCGCGCGACGACCCTCGGGGAACTCCATGTCCATGAGCACCACTGCCGGGCGCTGGCCCCCGTCCCAGGCGCTGAGAAAGTCCTGGGTATTAGGAAATATTTTTGTTCGATAGCCCTGCGGTTCAATCAGGCCTTGAATGAAACGGGCCTGGTCCAGATCGTCTTCAACGATATGCACCAGAGGGGAGTGGCCGCCTTTACCGCGATCCAGTGGTGGTAGGCCTACCGGTGATCCGGTTTGCATTTGACGGTCAGCGACTTGTTCTAAATGATACAGAGCCGCTGCGACTTCCGCCCAGAGTTCGGCGCCGGGCGCACAAAACGTTTCGTTTGCATGGCTGAGCTTATGATTAATTTCGCGCGCACGAATACTGATCTCGGGCAGTCCGAAGGTTCCGGCAGAGCCGGTTAAGTCATGTACGCGTTGTAAAAAGTCGGTAAAAACCTGACTGGGCGGTTCTTCACAGTCAATCTGTTCGAACAGTTCGCGGATTAAACTCAAGCGATCAGGCAGCTGCTCCAGAAAACGCCTTTTGATTTGCGCTAACGCATCAGACGCGGGTGACTGCAGGCGAGCCATAGAGTTTTGAGCTTTTACCCGGGGCGGGAGCGGGCTTGTTCTAGATACAATACGCCGAATTTAAGGCAAAGCGGACATTCCGCCCTCAGCATGGGGCGTGTCAAAGCGGCCCTATCAGCCCAGTAGCGCTGGTCGACGACTTAATTTTTGGGTTGAGCGTTGATCGGTATTGACCATGAAAAGTCGCTACGCGTCGCATTTTCAAAGTAGTTTGGATCGTTAAAATCAATCGGTTGGCTATAGTTTTTCGGGTACCCGCCGCTGGCAGGTGCATTGATTGCAGCCGCGGCATGGCAGCTCACGCAGTTTGAGCGAAGCCCGTCGGGTATGCCGATATTGGTTTCCAGATACGGGTTGAAACAGACGTTCATGGCGCCGGTATTGTCGGCGCGGATGGTCTGCGCGTAAACGCTGCACATGTTGTAGTTGTTCCATGGCGTCGGCAAGTTGGTCGGCCGGTCGTCGCCGAAACCCGGAAACGCGTCCGGGGTCGGTAGTCCGCCCTGCCACCAGAAGGTCTGCCAGGTCCACGAGACCAGTTCTTTGGTGCTGACATGCATGGCCAGCAGGACCATGAAATCGCCCGCGCCGGCTTCAATTTCGGGTTTTTGAGTAGCGTTGAACGCTGCCGCTTCCTGCTTGCTGAGCCGGAAGTTATAGAGCGAGTCGACGCCTCCGTACTGCGCGTTTTTCAATTCCGTACAACCCGGCGCTTCACGCATGTCGGCCATAGCAAACTCGCTCGCTGTCGCCGGTCGCAATGCGGATATCGCTGCATTCGGGTCAATGATGACGCAATGCGTCCAGGTGCTCGGGTCGGGGTGGCAATTATTCGATAAGTCGCGGTTTTTCGAATCGCGCAGACGGTATGAGGTCATTTCAGCACAGTTGGGATCGGTGCTTGCGGTTGGCCCTTGCCAAAATGGGATGGCGGTTGTGCCTTGAGCGCCGACCCACATCAACACCGGTTTAAGCATCACTGCGGTATTGACCGCGTCGACGAGCTTGCGCTCGATCATCGGTGTTGAGCCCCAGCTGTCATTAAGCGCGGAAAGACTGCTTGTGCTGGTGTAGTAAAAGCGCGCCTTGGGTAGTTTGCTGGTGGAATGCCCGGCCCACAGGAAGTGCACCATGTTGGGGTTGTACTTATTGAATGCGACCATCGCCGAGTCGGAGGTTCCGGCCGATTCGGTATTGTTTGTGGCGGCATGAAAGAACTGCTGTGGATCAATAAACTCGCGTCGGGGGCTGGCGTACTCCTGTGCCTGCGCGCTGGACTCTTCAACCGGCGGGTTCTTGAAAATTTCAGCCGTACTCAGCCAGGTTTCCCAGATCGGCAACGTCTTGCCGTTAAATCGCGTCGCCGAATCAGCATTAACGCCGGCCCACAGATTCCAGGCATGCGCGCGCATAGCGTACAGGTCGTTTTCATCGGTGATCTGTTGCAGTTGGCGACGGTCTAATGGAAAGTCGTAGCCCGGTGGAATCGGCTGTGGTCGGATGGCGCGCAATGAGTCAACTGCCTTGCGCATTGCCGGGTTCGGCTCAGCAACGTCAGTGCGTTGGTCGCAACTAACCGCAAAAAGCGCAATCGCCACTAAGGCGCAAGTTTTCAACAGGTGCATCCGGCTCCCCACAAATATTGAACTTAGCTTAGCTGCTCGTCGGCAAGCTTCGGCTTAAGGATACGCAATCTTAGGCTTTATGAGGTCACTATGTGACTTTTTGCGTCCACAAGTGTGTATAGGGACGTGACGAAGAGGCTGGCAGCCGATTCAACGTCACAGGCCCCGGCGCGCATACAGAGTAGTGCCCGCGCTAAAGCAGAGGGCGCCGACTGCGAGCAAAATAGCGCAGGGTAGGATCATTTCGGCCATGCTGAATTCCCGCCAGATGGCACCTTCCAGCGCCAACACCGCCCACTTCACCGGACTAATTGCGCTGATAGAGTTCATCCACGCCGGCATCATAAATAAGGGGATCATGCCGCCACCGAGCATCATCAAGGGCATCAGAATTGCCCAGCCGGAACCGCTGACACTCGATACGGTGGTGCCCAGCGCAGAGATCAGCATCATCAGGCCGGTGAAGCCGATTGCGGTACAAACCACCGCCAAGCCCAACAGCATCCAGGAGTTGGGCTGCACGTCAAATCCGAAACGGGCGACGATGGCCAAGGCCACGGTGACCGCAAAAATAGCGGCAAAGCAGGCCAGCGCTTTACCGGCCATAACCTCCCACTGCGCCATGGGCGATGAGCGTAGGCGCAAAAACGTGCCGTTGACGCGCTCCAGAACGAGTGAGCTGGCAAAGGTCATAATGCAGCCGATGATTGCCCACAACATGCCCTGCGGAAACGTAATGCTAAAGGCGTTACTGGGTCCAGAACGTTTGCGTTGTACCGGCTCATCGACCACTTTGAGGGGTTGCCATTGCGGGGCTTCTTCCGAGTCAGCGGCTTCACTCGGTTGGCTTTGCTGGGTTTGCATAAATTGTTCAATCGAGCCGAGCATGTCTTTCAGTTTTTCGCCGCTTTCGCCTTCGACTTGTTCGGCCTGCTGCAGCGAGTCGCTAATCCATTGCTGTGACGCTTGCGGATCACTGAGCTTTTTAAACATGAGCTCACCGCCCATGCCTTGCAACATGCCCTTGATCATCGCTTCTTCGGCTTTGCGGCTCGGGTCAATCATCAGCAGGACCTGCGGTGACTCGCCGTAGAACATCGTCTTGCTGGTCTCAGCAAAACCTGCCGGCACCACAATGGCTGCGGTGCGCTTGCGGGTACGCACGAGCTCGCGGGCATCATCCGCGCTGGCCTGGTTGTCAGTGCTCAGCTCTTCGAGCTTAGCGAGTTCTGCAATCCATTCAGCCGATGCTGGGCTTTGGTCTAAATCAACCACCGCGACCGACGGCTTACTGCTTTCGCCACCGCCACCGGAAAAAATTACCCCGAACATAATCGCAATCATGAAGGGCCAGACAAAGGTAAAAAACAGCGAAGCCTTCTGTCGCAGCAGTAAGGTCAGATCTTTTTTTGCAAGGGTAACTGGGCGCATGATCAATCCCTCAGACTACGGCCGGTCAGGTTTAAGAACACCTGTTCCAAGCTCGGTTGTTGTAATTGGAAGCTCGATAAGGGCTGAGCCTGTGCCAGCTCATTGAGTGTGCGTAGCGGCTCGTGGGTTTCCACCTGAATTTCTTCATCGCCGCGCTGTGCAATGAGTACCGGCGAGCCGCCATGTTCGCGGATCAAGGCTTTGGGTGTGCCCAACGCAAGCAGTTTGCCGTGATCCATAATCGCAATGCGATCGCACAGGCGCTGCGCCTCTTCCATGTAGTGTGTGGTGTAAATAACGGTTTTGCCCTCATCTTTGAGAGCGATCACTTTGTCGAAAATCGCGTTGCGCGACTGCGGATCGACGCCAACCGTTGGCTCATCGAGCAGTACCAATTGTGGTTCATGAACAATTGCCGCAGCGATATTAAGTCGTCGCTGCATGCCGCCGGAGTATTCCGATACTTTGTCTTTTTGCCGGTCGCTTAGTTGCACAAAGTCGAGAGCGGCATCGACGCGTGTGGCCAGCGCACTGCCGCGATAGCCATAGATACGGGCAAAAAATTCCAGGTTTTCGCGTCCGCTGAGTTCTTCGTATAACGATAATTTTTGCGGTGCGATGCCAAGCCTTTGACGCACATCTGCCCGATGCGTGTCTTCATCATGAAATAACACACGCCCCGAATCTGCGTCGATCAAGCCCACTGCCAGATGAATGCTGGTCGATTTGCCCGCGCCATTGGGGCCGAGTAGGCCGAATATCTCTCCTTGCTGGATATCCAGATTGAGCTGATCGACGGCTAGGCGACCGCCGTAACTCTTACTGATGTTTTCAAAACGCAACATGACGAACTCCTAGCATCTGAGCTTATCCTAGACTTCAGACCGGCTTACTCATAGTGATGATTGTCACCTTCAACATCAGAGTGCTCTGACATTGATCCGACGTTCAGTCCCTCAGAATTCAGCGCTGTTCAATACGGCAAAAATGCGGACATGAATTCCTTGCCAAACACAGGCTCTAGCAATCATTTTCTTCTGCCTGCATTTACGGCAACGCAGCTAAGGCTGTCTGCGCTCTGGGGCATGGCCTCGCTTGTCTTGACGGTTTTGCTGATGGAACTCAGCAATATCGATCTGCAAGTGCAACACTATCTGTGGACCGCCACGACTCAGTCTTGGCTTTGGCCGGCGAAGGAGCCCATCGGTAGATTTTTCATCTATGACGGACTCAAACTGCTTTTAGAGCTTGTTGCACTGGGATTTTTGCTGGCGGCAATTTGGCAGCGCTTCGGCTGCGCGGCGCCGTCCGGACCAAATCGCGCTAAAGTTTTCAGCATGGTTTTCGTTTGTCTGATTAGTGCACCCCTTCTTGTTTCTGCGCTCAAACACAGCAGCAATATTGCCTGCCCGAGGGACCTTACCTTGTTCGGCGGAGACGTGGAAAAGATAGGTCTGTTTGATCGCTACCAAGCGGATAATCGACCAACGGTAATCCAAAAGTGTTTTCCAGCCGGACACGCCAGTATCGGCTTTTCGTTTTTCGCACTTGCCTTTCTTTTTCGCACACGTAAAACACAATTTATCGTCATTGGCTCGGCCTTTGTGCTTGGCGCAATTATGGGCACCTACAAAATGCTGATCGGGGATCACTTTCTTAGCCATACGCTGGTGTCGATGGAGCTGGCGTGGATTAGCACAAGTGTTTGGCCACTAATTTGGCTTCGCAAAGAACTTAGGGTGCAAGAGTGCAGCATAGCCACTAGCGGATAAGACAAAGGCCGCTTGCGCGGCCTTCGTTTTGAAACTCAAATTGGATACGAACGATTAAGCCAGACCGGCTTGCTTCATCACTTCGGCGTGGAAGTCTTCTTCGACCTTCTCAATGCCTTCGCCAACGGCCAAGCGGCTCATCGACACAACCGATGCCTTGGCTTTGTCCAATGCTTCACCGACGCTCATATTGGTATCGAGCACATACGGCTGACCGGTCAGAGTCATTTCGGCGAGGATCTTGTTGATCTTGCCGGACATCATTTTTTCCAGAATTTCAGCCGGCTTGGCTTTGTCTTTTTCGCTGAGCTGCGCCATCGAGATTTCTTTCTCTTTAGCAACAATCTCGGCCGGGACGTCTGCCGGGCTGATATACGGAGGATTCATTGCCGCGATGTGCATGGCGATACCGCGGGCCAGGTCTTCGTCGCCACCTTTGACTTCCACCAGCACGCCGATACGGCCGCCGTGGATGTAAGCACCGATGGTGTTGGCGCTGTCGATGCGCGCAACGCGGCGAACCTGGACGTTTTCGCCCACTTTAGCAACCAGAGCCTGGCGTGCTTCTTCAACCGTGCCCGAACCCATCTTCGCCGCTTTCAGTGCTTCGGCATCCGCCGCACCCGAGTTCAACGCGGTGCTGGATACTTCTTCGGCAAACTTCATGAAGTTTTCGTCTTTAGCAACGAAGTCGGTTTCCGAGTTCACTTCAACCAACACGGCTTTACCGCCGCCCGATGCAGAAACGATACGGCCTTCTGCAGCAACGCGACCGGCTTTCTTGTCGGCCTTGGCCAAACCGGTTTTACGCAGAAATTCCATTGCGGCATCGATGTTGCCTGCATTTTCGGTCAGGGCTTTTTTGCATTCCATCATGCCGGCGCCGGAGCGCTCACGTAGTTCTTTTACCAACGAAGCGGTAATTTCCATGGGGACCTCTTTAAATTGTTGAACACGCGACGAAACCCATCGCGATAAATGAATGAATCAAGGCCGGTATGTGCCGGCCCTGATGTTCAAGCGCTTAAGAATTAAGCGTCAGCTTTCTTGTTGGCCGGACGACGGGCAGCTGGCTTTTTAGCCGGTGCGCGGCGCGGAGCCTTAGATTTGTCGTCGGTCTGGTTGCCTTCGGCGTCCAATTCCACGAAGTCATCTTCGGAGATATTGGCAGCGTTCGGCGAAGCAGCTTTGCCTTCCAGTACGGCGTCGGCAACAGCGCGCGAGTACAACTGTACGGCGCGGATTGCGTCATCGTTACCCGGGATCGGGTAGTCAACCAGGTTAGGGTCGTAGTTGGTATCAACTACGGCAATAACCGGAATACCGAGCTTCTTGGCTTCTTGAACGGCGATGTTTTCGTAGCCGATATCGACAACGAACAGGGCATCAGGCAAACGGCCCATGTCCTTAATACCGCCCAAAGAGGCTTCCAGCTTTTCGCGCTCGCGGCGCAGGCTGAGAATTTCGTGCTTAACGAAACGCTCAATGCGGCCGTCGGCTTCCATCGCTTCGAGTTCTTTCAAGCGCGCAATCGATGACTTCAGGGTACGGAAGTTGGTCAGCGTGCCGCCCAACCAGCGTTGGGACATAAACGGCATGCCGCAACGGATCGCTTCTTCTTTAATCGAATCGCGTGCTGAACGCTTGGTACCAACAAACAGGATCGAACCGCGGCGCTGTGCGATACCCGACACGAAGTTCATCGCATCGTGGAACAACGGCATGGTTTTTTCGAGGTTGATGATGTGAATCTTGCCGCGGGCACCGAAGATGTACGGAGCCATTTTCGGATTCCAATAACGGGTCTGGTGGCCGAAGTGAACGCCGGCTTCCAGCATTTGACGCATAGTGACCTGGGGCATTTGATGCTCCTTAAATTACGAGAATCCGGCGGTCAGCCTAAGATTCTGCGGGTTTGGCTTCCCCGTCAGGCCTGTTACCGAATCCCTTGTGTTTGCAAGCAAGCCACAAGCGACACCCCGGTAAAGCGAAATCTGACGGGTGTAAATTCATTGGTGACGCCCAATGTAGGCGGTCAGAACGAGTCCAGACAGCCGCCCATTTTACGCTGCTGGCAACCAATGCCGCAAGTGGGGGATAATCCCAACTCAGACCAAGCAAGCTGGTAACGCCCCGTGTTAATGAAAGTAAGCAGCAAAACCCCCGACGAAATCGAGAAAATGCGCGTTGCCGGGCGCCTAGCCGCCGAGGTATTGGCCATTCTGACCCCGCACGTTAAGCCCGGCGTGACCACCGAAGAGCTCGACGTAATTGCCCATGATTATATCGTCAAGGTGCAAAAGTGCATTCCGGCCAACGTCGGCTACCGTGGTTATCCGAAAACCCTGTGCACCTCGGTCAATAACGTGATTTGTCACGGTATTCCGAGTCCAAGCAAGGTGCTCAAAGACGGCGATATCGTCAATATCGATGTCACCGTGATCAAAGACGGCTGGCACGGCGATACGTCGCGCATGTACTTCGTCGGCGAGCCGTCGGTCAAAGCACGGCGTCTGGTGGAAACTACTCGCGAAGCATTGCGCAGGGCCATACGTATTGTTCGGCCGGGGGCAACTTTGGGTGATATCGGCCACGCGATCCAATCCTATGTGGAGTCCGAGCGTTTTTCGGTCGTCCGCGAGTACTGCGGGCACGGCATCGGTCAGGTCTATCACGATGAGCCGCAGGTTTTGCACTACGGCAAGCCCGGCGAAGGATTGACGCTTAAAGAAGGCATGACCTTCACGATCGAGCCGATGGTTAATGAAGGCGCGCGATTCTCCCGCGTGCTGCCCGATGGCTGGACCGTGGTGACCAAGGACAAGTCGCTGTCGGCTCAGTGGGAACACACCATCGCGGTGACCGCCGATGGCGCGGAAATTTTGACCCGACTGCCCGGCGACGATAACGACTTGTGAGCTCAAGCACCCCGTCGACAAGCCAATTGCTGGCGCAGCTGAAGAGCGCAGCCGACGATAATTATTGGCGCGAGGCGGGAAAGCTCTGGTACCACCATCAACTGCAGACTCTGGTCGATCGATTTGCCGCCGGCGAGTCGGTCGCATCGCTGATCCAATCAAACACCGCTGCGGTCGATCAGGTGGTGGTGATGGCCTGGCAGCGGGCCATTCCTGACGGGCACATGAGTTTGCTGGCAACCGGTGGATACGGGCGCGGCGAGCTGTATCCGCAATCAGATGTCGATTTGCTGGTGTTGGCCGAAGTGGATCAGCAGCTCAAATATGTGGACGAAATTGGCCGCTTCATCTCATTACTATGGGATATCGGTATCAGTTCCGGTCATGCGGTGCGCTCGCGTGATGAGTGCGTGGCGGTGGCCGCGCAGGACATAACCATTTGTACCGCACTAATGGAACGGCGCGTGCTGGCCGGGGAAGCGCTCGATCTGCAGCAGTTTGATGCGGTGCTGGGGCCCGATCGGCAGTGGCCCGCGCCGGAATACTTAAACGCGAAGCGCTTGGAGCAAGTGCAGCGCCATGCGCGTTTTAACGACACCGTAAATAATTTAGAGCCCAACATAAAAGATGGCCCTGGCGGCTTACGCGATCTGCATACGATTGCTTGGATGGGGAGGCGTTTGTATGGCGTTAGCGGCCGTCGCGCACTAGTACCCATTGGCGTGTTGGGCGAGGATGAATGCAATTCGCTGGAGCGCGAGTGGGCGGTTTTAGCCCGGCTGCGCTTCGGTTTGCACTTGATCGCACAGCGCGCAGAAGAGCGCCTGCTGTTTGATCACCAAAAAGCGCTGGCTGCATTGCTGGGCCTGCGTGACGAGCGCGCCGACCGTTTAGCGGTTGAACAAATGATGCAGCAGTTCTACCGCGCGGCGCAGACCGTTATGCGGATTAATGATCGACTGCTGCAGCGTTTTGAAGAGCAGTTAGCACCGGGCGAAGTGTCCGAGCCGGTGGCCGCCAATTTTGAGCTGCGCCACGGTTATTTACGTGCACTTGATCCCGAACAAATCAGCAACGACACCAAAGCAGTATTCGATGTTTTTGAAGTTTGGGCACAGTGCACCAGTGCACGCGGACTGCATTCGCAGACGGCCCGGGCAATGGCTGAGGCTCTACCCAATATCAAGCCGTACAACTTGCAGACAAAAGCAGTGCGGGCAAAATTCCTGGCCCTGCTCAATTCCGACGAGGCAGTCGCGACGCTTTCACGCATGGCGTATCTGGGTGTGCTGGCGCGCTACCTTCCGGAATTTGCACAGGTATCCGGGCGCATGCAGTACGACTTGTTTCATGTGTACACGGTGGATCAACATACTTTGACCGTTTTGCGGATCATGGCCGGTTTTGCCAGCGGTGCCGACCCACGTTTTTCCAAAGTCAAAGACGTTTGGCCGCGCTTGCGTAAACCGGTTTTGTTGCTGATTGCCGGGCTGTTTCATGATATTGCTAAGGGTCGCGGCGGCGATCACTCGGAGTTGGGCGCGCAAGACGTTCGTGCATTTGCTCTTGCTCACGAGCTGCCGGTGTCGGAGGTCGAGTTGCTCGGCTGGCTGGTCGCCAAACATTTACTAATGTCGACCACTGCGCAGCGTCAGGATATTTCCGATCCGCAGGTCATTACGCGTTTTTCGCAGCAGATGGAAGATCGTTCACGCTTAGATTATTTGTATTTGCTGACCTGTGCCGACGTCGCCGGTACCAGTCCGAAGTTATGGAACGCGTGGAAAGACCAGTTATTCGGTGAGCTCTATGAAAGCGCGCGATTTGTACTGCGGCGTGGACTCGAAAACCCGGTGCACGGTAAAGAGCGGGTCGAAGAAACGCGCAATGATGCACGCAAAGCGCTGCTTGCCGAGGGGCTGGATCAAGCACAGGTCGATGCGGTCTGGGCCGAGTTTCCGGATGAAAGTTTTCTGCGTTATCGGGTCGATCAAATTGTTTGGCAGACTCGCGGAATCGCCATGCTCGGTGCGACATCGCCGGCGTGCGTTTTGTTCAGGGCGCGACCCGGCGGCTCTTTTGAAGCCTTTGTTTATGCACCCAATCGCGACGGTCTGTTTTTTATCCTCACCGCCACGCTCGATCGCCTGGGGTTCAGTGTCTTGGCGGCGCGTATTGTCACCAGCACGTCCGGGCGCAGTCTGGATACCTTCCAGTTGATACCGCATTCACCCTTAACCCAGTCGACCGAGCAAGTCATCTCTGATTCTGAGCGCGTACTGCTGCAGATGTTGCAGCGGCCGTCCAATTCTATTCGCCTACCCAGACGTGCCTTGCCGCGCCATTTGAAACACTTCAAACTGGCCACGCGAATCGAATTTGAAAATGATCCGGTGAGCGGATTAACCCGGATGATTCTTATGTGTACGGATCGACCGGGTTTGTTGGCGATGTTGGGCAAGCTGTTCCGCGATTACCAATTGCGTGTGCATGATGCGCGAATCGCAACATTCGGCGAGCGCGTGGAAGATATTTTTATTCTCAGTGATCAAAATGATCGCGCGATCCCTGAGGGCGAACAACTCGAAGCGCTGCGCGAAGCGCTCAATGCAAGTTTGGAGACTGAATTGCCATGAGTGGCCCAACCGAGTCAGAAATCCAGGATCTGCAGCCGATTATTGAGTCGGCCTTTGAACGTCGGGCAAGCCTGACCCCAACCGAAATTGAAGGCTCGACCGGGCCTGCGGTAGAAAAAGTTATTGCCGGTCTGGAGTCGGGAATTGTCCGGGTTGCCAGTCGCGCCGACGACGGCGGTTGGCGTGTACATCAATGGTTAAAAAAAGCGGTGCTGTTGTACTTCCGCTGTAACGATATGCATTTAATGGAAGCCGACCCGGCGCCGTTTTGGGACAAGGTGCCGCTGCGCTTTGAAGATTTTGATCAAGCGGATTTTCGCGAGCTGGGTGTGCGTGTGGTTCCCGGTACCATTGCACGTCGCGGCTGCTATCTAGGCAAGGACGTGGTCTTGATGCCGAGCTTTATCAATATCGGCGCGTATGTCGGGGCGGGCACGATGGTCGATACCTGGGCCACGGTCGGCTCCTGTGCTCAAGTTGGGGCGCGCTGCCATATCTCCGGCGGTGCAGGTATTGGCGGCGTGCTGGAACCGCTGCAGGCCGGGCCGACCATTATCGAAGACGATTGCTTTATCGGTGCACGCTCCGAAGTCGTCGAGGG
>CBDUOG010000012.1:0-38894 GCA_965368785.1 uncultured Gammaproteobacteria bacterium
CGATCCGTCTGCATGCGCTTGTTATGCATTTTTTGCAATCTTCCTGATGTCTGATTCAGGCACCTCTACTTCTTGTAAAAGTTTCACCAACCTATCTTTATCTTTTGCTTCTAGTGCTGAATCAAACTCATCAATTAGTCCTGCGGCGAAAAGCCGTTCATTTACTGTCATAGCGTTATAAAATCCATGAGCCGCATCATACTCCGCTAATTCCCACTTCTCGGGTTCCGCTTCAATAAGAGCTTGAATGACAATCCGTGCTTCCTTTAAGGATATATCTAGTTCTCTCCGTGGAAAGTAAATACAGTGACTGATAGGTCCAGCCAACATTTCAATCTCGAATTTATAGTTTCCAACGGCTATGTATCCACCTCTGCCTTGAATTGTTATCTCTGGTTTCATGACAAATGCATAACTTAGATATAGGCCGCGTCGGGCGGCAATATCCGGATCATGGGTTTCGCCCATCTCGGCGTCAAGTGCTTTGCAACAGCGCTTCTGTGTGATTCATGCGTCCGAAACCCTAAAGGGATTCGGACCTACGCGATAGGCAAACACACGCATCGAATGCAATTCGAATAATTAGAAAGATACGGGCGTCGCGAGCACATTCAGAAGCGGATTCCCGCTTTCGCGGGAATGACGGCGTTGGACGCGCATTGAGATGATCGATACTCCTGTTAAAAGACACCGCACACCCAACTGACTTTGATCTGCCCGCCATTGAATCGCACCCGCAGGTGCGAGGATTAGGCACGCAAGTGGCGAGGCAGGACGCCGAGCATCGCCGATTGGACATGGATGTCCAACCGGCGAACCCTGAGCGACTGCGGCGGCATGTTATCCACCGCGTGATCAACACAGGGCGATTCAGGCGGAGGCGTTTTTCGCCCTTTTGTCGCCTTACAAAAGGGCAAGAACCACGTGCGCGTGAACGTGAAACAAACGAGAAACTGTGGGTGCGCGCAAAGCAATCTGCTACCCAAAAAAGCAGATCCCAGCTTCCGCTGGGATGACGAAAACTTAATCCGCGGCTGGGTATCGGGCTTCGCTATAAATCAGGAGCCAGATCAAAAACAGGATCAAGAGCTCGTAGCAGTGAGAGGGCTTCTATTGGATATCAGAGCAGAGTATTTGGACTCGATACACACCAGGAGCTAGATCAAAAACAGGATCAAGAGCTCGTAGCATCAATCGGACTTCTATTGGAAATCAGAGCAGAGTATCTGGCCTCGATACACACCAGGAGCCAGATCAAAAGAAGAATCAAGAGCTCGGGGCTAGCTTCGATGAGCATCCGGAGCTCGGTATCGGAATTCGCTATAAATCAGGAGCCAGATCAAAAGAAGAATCAAAAGCTCGTAGCGTGATGATCAAGACTTCGATGAGTCTTCGACCAATTCGGGGCCGCAGGCCACGAATTGGTCGGGACGGCGGGATTCGAACCCACGACCCCTTGCCCCCCAGGCAAGTGCGCTACCAGACTGCGCTACGCCCCGACTAATGAGCTGTGGATTATACGCGAGAAAAGAACTTAAGTTCAGCGTTTGAGCAGAGCTAAAACTTCTTCCAGTTCCTGGCGAACCTGACGCACGATCTGCGCCGACATATTGGTCTCGCTCTTGCCCTGCTCGCCTTCGATACGCTGGCGCGCACCGCCGATCGTATAACCCTCTTCAT
Organism: uncultured Gammaproteobacteria bacterium; assembly: GCA_965368785.1. Lineage (GTDB taxonomy): Bacteria > Pseudomonadota > Gammaproteobacteria > Xanthomonadales > Xanthomonadaceae > Silanimonas. Next base: position 1,681 of record CBDUOG010000012.1, read on the forward strand.
ACAACAGGGCTCGGATCTGGCGAATCATCAAAACATCATGACGCTGATAATAGCGGCGATTACCACGACGCTTGACCGGCGCTAAGCTCGGAAACTCAGTTTCCCAATAGCGCAAAACGTGCGGCTTTACATCACAAAGCTCGCTGACTTCACCAATGGTGAAGTAACGCTTTGCCGGAATCGGCGGAAGCTCTCGGTTACTGCCTGGATCCAGCATGGGCTTCTACTCGCTCTTTAAGTTTCTGTCCGGGCCGGAAGGTGACAACGGTACGGGCAGAAATCGGAATCTCTTCACCGGTTTTGGGATTACGCCCCGGTCGTTGGTTTTTACGACGCAGATCGAAGTTGCCGAAACCCGAGAGTTTGACCTGGCGACCATCTTCGAGTGCGGTGCGCATCGCATCAAAAAACGCATCCACGAATTCCTTCGCTTCGCGTTTATTGAGGCCTACCTCTTCATAGAGGCGTTCCGCCATTTCAGCTTTGGTCAAAGCCATGTCATCCCCTTAGTTCGGCACCGAACTCAGCGCGTAAGCAATTAAGTACCTTTGCCACTGATTCTTCGATGTCGTGATCCTCTAGAGTGCGGGAAACTTCCTGTAATATCAAGCCCATAGCGAGACTCTTTGTCTCCGGTTCTAGGCCTTTGCCCCGATACTGGTCAAAAATCAGCAAATTCTTCAATCTAGCGCCTAAAACCCGCTTAATCGCTTGTTCTAGTGCCCCCCACTCGGTAGCTTCGGGCACGATAAGCGCCAAGTCACGCCGCACTGCGGGGTATTTCGAGATGGCTTGCGCGCGCGGCAGCTGTCTTTGCTGCAGCGCAGCGAGATCGAGTTCAAACAGATAAACCTCGGCATCCACATCGAGCTGCTTTTGCTGCAATGGGTGCAGTGCGCCCAAATGACCCATCAATGCGCCATCCAGATAAATATCGGCAGACTTACCCGGATGAGCCCAGGCTTGCGTCGAGGCGCGGAACTCCGGGGTCAGATTCGAGACCGCCAGTAAGGCCTGAACGTCGGCCTTCAAGTCGTAGAAATCGACCGACCGTTGTTTTTCTGACCATTGCTCCGGCAACGCCGAACCGCAGACCACCGCGGCAATGCGCTGGCTTTCCAGCGGCGCGCCATCGACCAGCTGAAACACCCGGCCGAGCTCGAACAGGCGCACTCGATCCATTTGCCGGGCTAGATTTCTGCGCAAGGCGGCGAGCAAGCCGGGCAACAGGCTTGGCCGCATTAAGGCCAAATCCGATGCCAGCGGGTTGGCTAGCTGAACCGGCGCCCCGCTGAATCCCCATTTAGCGGACTCACTCGGATCAATAAACGCGTAGTTAATCGCCTCAACAAAATCGCGGGCCACCATCACCCGGCGCAGCGTCGATGGAGCCGACTGCTGCTCCGAATTCATCGCCACACCAATCGCACCGCGCGGCAAATGCACGGGAATATGCTCATAACCGTGAATACGCGCGACCTCTTCAATCAGGTCTTCTTCAATCGCGATGTCGAACCGGCTCAGCGGCGCCTTGACCATCCAGCCCTTGGCATCAGCGGTAACTTGCATGCCCAGTGCGCGCAAGATTTGCTCGACTTTGGCATCTGCTACTTCCACACCCAGCACGCGGGTCAGTCGGTCACGGCGCAGTAGCACCTGTGACTTCTCGGGCAGATGTTGCGGCAGTACCGCTTCAATGATTGCCGAGGCCTTGCCGCCCATAATCGACTGAATTAATCCGGTCGCCCGCTCCATCGCCAGAGCCGGCAATGCCGGATCAACGCCACGTTCAAAACGGTGCGAGGCATCGGTGTGCATGCCGAGTTTGCGTGCGCGACCAACAATGGCATCGGGTGCAAAATGTGCGGCTTCCAAAAACACATGCGTAGTCGCCTCGGTGACGCGGCTGTCCCAACCGCCCATCACGCCGCCCAAAGCCACCGGCTGATCGTTATCGGTAATGCACAGGAATTTCGGATCGAGCGTGACTTCGCGCTCATCAAGTAATTTAATTTTTTCGCCAGGCTTAGCCCAGCGCACGCCGATTGGACCGCTGATCTTTGCCGCATCAAAGGCATGCATCGGCTGGCCCAGCTCAAGCATCACATACGCGGTGACATCCACCAGAACGCTGATCGGCCGGATACCACTACGACGCAATCGCTCAGCCATCCACACCGGCGTCTTTGCTGCCGGATTTACAGCTTCGATAAAACGACCGCAATAGCGCGGGCACGCAGCCTGGGCATCGAGCTCAATGTTGATCGTGCGATCAGACTCGATGCTGCTTTCAGCAATCTGCATCGCCTCAACCCGCGAATCCAGCGCCGCAGCCACGTCGTACGCAATGCCGCGCACGGAAAAGCAGTCGGCGCGATTCGGGGTGAGTTTGAGTTCAATCAACGTATCCGGCAAAGCCAGTGCGGACTCGATGGAATTGCCGACCACCGCATCCGCGGCGAGCTCGAACAAACCATCGGCGTCTTCGTCTAAACCCAGCTCCTTACCCGAGCACAGCATGCCGAAGCTCTCGACACCACGTAACTTGGTCGATTTGATTTGCAAGCCGCCGGGCAATACCGCGCCAACCGTCGCCAGAGGTGCTTTCAATCCGGCGCGCGCGTTGGGCGCGCCGCAAACGATCTGCACCGTTTCGCCGGCGCCGTAGGAAACCTGGCATACGCGCAAGCGGTCCGCTTCCGGATGTTTTTCTGCGCTGATGATTTCGGCAACAACAATGCCTTTAAGGTCGGCCCCGATGACACGGGCTTCCTCAACCTCAAGGCCGATCGCGGTGAGCGAGTCGCACAGCTGCGATGAGTTGGCTTGTACGTGGACATGTTCACGCAGCCAGCTTTCCGGAAACTTCATTCTTGTTGTCCCTTAATTTTTTGTTCTGTCGCTTTTGTTTTCTTCAACGGTCTATGCAAATTGCTTTAAAAAACGCACGTCGTTTTCAAAGAAGCTACGCAGATCGCTTACGCCGTAACGCAGCATCGCGAATCGTTCGACCCCCAAGCCAAACGCAAACCCGGTGTTGTGTTCCGGGTCGATACCGCAATTACGCAATACGGATGGGTGCACCATGCCGCATCCTAATACTTCCAGCCACTTCACACTGCCATCGGCCTGTTGCCAGGCGATATCGACCTCAGCAGACGGCTCGGTAAACGGGAAGTAGCTCGGACGAAAACGCATTTCAAAGTCGCGCTCAAAAAAGGCCCGGACCATTTCCTGCAAGGTGCCTTTGAGCTGCGCAAAACTGACATCCGGGCCAATCACCATGCCTTCGATCTGATGAAACATCGGTGTATGGGTCTGGTCGGAGTCGCTGCGATATACCTTGCCTGCTGCAATGACGCGAAGCGGCGGCTGACGCCCGGTCATGGCGCGAATTTGTACGGGTGATGTATGCGTTCTGAGCAAACGCCCATCGCCAAAATAGAAGGTGTCGTGCATTGCCCGCGCCGGATGGTGCGGTGGGAAATTTAGCGCTTCAAAGTTGTGCCAGTCGTCCTCAATCTCAGGACCATCGGCCGACTCGTAACCCATGCGCGCAAAGATTTCAGTCAATCGCTCCAGCGTCTTACTCACCGGGTGCATGACGCCCAGCTGCGTACCGCGACCGGGAAGACTGATATCAATTTTCTCAGCCGCGAGCTTGGCCGACATGGCCGCGCCCTCTAAGGCGAGCTTGCGCACAGCCAGGGCTTCGCTGAGTTGATCGCGCACCCGGTTGACTGCTTCGCCGACCAATTTACGTTCTTCATGCGGCAGGCTACCGAGCTGCTTGAGCTGAGCGGTGACCATGCCCTGCTTGCCCAAAAGAGAAACACGCAATTGATCCAGAGTGGCCAGATCGGCTGCTTGGTCAATTTGAGTCAGTGCTTTACTGGCTTGGTCTTGAAGATCGCTCATTTCAGTTTTCCGTTTCGCAAAAAGCAACAGGGGGAAGGACTTGCGCCCTTCCCCCTGCGTAAAGATTGGTCTGCTGCGTCATATGACGCTAAAACTGCAGAGCTTACGCTGCGAGTGCGCGCTTGGCCTGTTCTGCAATTGCACCAAATGCTGCTGCATCGTGAATGGCGATATCGGCCAATGCTTTACGATCCAGCGAGACATTGGCTTTCTTCAAACCATTCATGAAGCGGCTGTAGCTCATACCATGCAAACGCGCTGCGGCGTTGATACGCACAATCCACAAAGAGCGGAATTCGCGTTTCTTGCGCTTACGACCGATATAGGCGTATTGCGCTGCTTTGGTTACAGCTTGCTTAGCTACACGGAAAATTTTGCTGCGTGAGTTGAAATAACCACGAGCCAATTTCAATACTTTTTTGTGACGGGCGCGTGCCGTTACACCACGTTTAACTCTTGCCATGATTCATTCTCCTCAGAGGTAAGGCAACTGGCGATTCAAACGACCGGAATCTTCTGCACGGACATGATTTGTCTGACGCAGATTCCGCTTACGCTTAGTCGACTTCTTGGTGAGAATATGGCTACGGTTTGCGTGGCCGGCTTTGAACTTACCCGATGCGGTTTTGCGAAAACGTTTCGCAGCCGCGCGGTTGGTTTTGATCTTAGGCATATGCAGATCCTTTGTTTGTTATTAATCAGGCTGGGCGACGGTTTTGCCGTTCTTTCCTTCCTGCCCATACCAGCTTTATGGCAGCGCCGGATGCGAACATCTGGCCTGCGGGTCCACTTTTTTACGGCTGAAAACGCGTTTCAGCCAAAAAACACACTCCCCGGCAAGCCGGAGAGCCGTGCATTATCCAAGCTTAAACGGCCTGAATCAAGAAAAATTTGAATAAAATCAGCGCTTTTTAGGCGAAAGCATCATGACCATCTGCCGCCCTTCAAGGCGGGGGCGTTGCTCTACGACCACTTCGTCGGCCAATTCTTCTTCAATCCGCTTGGCCATTTGCATGCCCAGCTCCTGATGGCTCATCTCTCGGCCACGGAAACGGATATTGATTTTCACCTTGTCGCCATCTTCCAGAAAGCGGCGAACATTGCGCATTTTGATCTCAAAATCGCCCACATCGGTGGTCGGTCGAAACTTAAGTTCCTTGATCTCTACCTGCTTCTGCTTCTTTTTAGCCGCAGCGTTCTTCTTCTGCTGCTCGAAGCGGAATTTGCCAAAATCCATAATCCGGCAAACCGGTGGATCGACATTGGGTTGAATCTCGACGAGGTCGAGCCCGGCTTCCTCGGCCATGCGCAGTGCGTCGTCACGGCTTAATACGCCGACGTTTTCTCCGTCTGCGCCAATGACTCGTACTTTGGGTACACGGATTTCGAGGTTACGTCGGTTCAGTTTATCGGTAGTGATGTGCGGATCTCCAAAAGCTCAATCAACCAGCGGACTTATGCGCTGGACCATTTGTATCAAGGAATACTGCAGCAAGCGACTCGGGGCTAAAGGTGCCCAGATCTTCACCGCTGCGGCTGCGTACTGCAATTAGACCCTGCTCGACCTCGCGATCGCCTGCGACCAGCAGGAAGGGAACCTTTTGCAATGTATGCTCACGAATTTTATAGCCGATCTTCTCGTTGCGCAAATCTGCCGCAACTCTGAAGCCCTTATTTACAAGGCTTTTGGTCAAATCACGGCAATAATCGGCCTGGGCGTCGGTAATATTCATCACTACCGCCTGGATCGGTGCCAACCAGGCCGGGAAGGCTCCAGAATGGTGTTCGATCAGTATCCCGATAAAGCGCTCCATCGAGCCGACAATGGCCCGATGCAGCATTACCGGCACTTTCCGGCTGGAATCTTCGGCCACGTATTCAGCGCCTAATCGACCCGGCATCGAGAAGTCGACCTGCATGGTGCCGACCTGCCAGCTTCGGCCGATCGAGTCGCGCAGGTGGTATTCGATCTTCGGGCCATAAAACGCACCCTCGCCCGGTAATTCTTCCCATTCGACCCCGCAACTGCGCAAAGCTGAGCGCAAAGCCTCTTCGGATTTATCCCAGACTTCATCGGCACCAATGCGCTTTTCGGGGCGCAGGGCAATCTTCAGGGCGATATCGGTAAAGCCGAAATCCGCGTAGACCTTCATCGCCTGCTGATGGAAGGCCATGACTTCGGGCGCCACCTGAGCCTCGGTGCAGAAAATATGGCCATCGTCCTGGGTAAAGCCACGGACCCGCATGATGCCGTGCAAGGCACCCGAGGGTTCATTACGGTGACAGGCGCCAAACTCACCGTAGCGGATCGGCAATTCGCGGTAACTGTGCAGGCCGTGATTGAACACCTGAATATGACCCGGGCAGTTCATCGGCTTGACCGCGTAATCGCGACTTTCCGACGACGTGATAAACATGTTCTCGTGGTACTTATCCCAGTGCCCGGATTTTTCCCACATGGTTTTATCGAGAATTTGCGGGCAGCGCACTTCCTGATAGCCCGACTCGCGATAAACGCGACGCATATGCTGTTCAACTACCTGCCAGATCGCCCAGCCCTTCGGATGCCAGAACACCAGACCCGGCGCCTCTTCCTGCAGATGAAACAGGTTCTGCTGCTTGGCAATTTTACGGTGGTCGCGCTTTTCCGCTTCCTCGAGTTGATGCAGATACGCTTTCAGGTCTTTATCGTTCAGCCACGAGGTGCCGTAGATGCGCGAAAGCATCTGGTTTTTCGAATCACCGCGCCAATAGGCACCGGCCACTTTCATTAATTTGAATGCGCGCAGCTTGCCGGTAGACGGCACATGCGGTCCGCGGCAAAGATCGGTGAAGTCGCCCTGGCTGTAAAGGGATAGATCTTCATCGACCGGAATCGATTCAATGATCTCGGCCTTAAAATGTTCACCTAGACCCTTGAAAAACGCCACCGCATCGTCACGCGACTTAAGCGATCGCGACAGACTTAAATTTTCTTTGACGATCTTTTCCATTTCCGCTTCGATCTTTGGCAGATCGTCTGGAGTGAACGGCCGCTCATAAGCAAAGTCGTAATAGAAACCATTCTCAATCACCGGGCCGATTGTGACCTGCGCGCCCGGGAACAGACGCTGCACGGCTTGCGCCAGCAAATGGGCAGTCGAGTGACGCAGAACTTCCAGCGCATCGGGGTGTTTCTCGGTAACGATTTCAAGCGCGCTATTTCGCACAATGACAAAGCTGGTATCGACCAATTTACCGTCGACTTTTCCAGCCAGAGCGGCTTTGGCCAATCCGGCGCCAATCGAAGCGGCGACGTCGGCAACTGAAGGCGATTGCTCGAATTCTCGGATGCTGCCATCCGGCAGTGTGATCTGGATCATAGGGTTCAATTATCTGGGTACGAGTGAAAAGGCATCAGCTGATGCCGCGCAGAGCTCAGTTTTAGATTCGAGTACTCATGTCGCACACTCGACCGGCGCAAGCGCGCGGGTCACCTGTTCGATAAGGCTGAAATGAAACTGTTCCATACGCGCAATGTACCAGCAGGCGATTGATCTTCCAAGCTTTTCCATGCGCCCTACCCGGCCTCGCGGGCGCCAAATAGTGCGCCGGCTGGCCGGCATTTTGGTCCGGTTTAGGCCATCGCGTCATTCACCCCTGCGGAAGTTCTCGTTTGTCATTCCGGCGAACGTCTGCCCAGTCATCCCGGCGAAAGCCGGGATCCAGCTTCGTCATCCCGGCGAAAGCCGGGATCTGCTTTGGTATTTGGTTCTACTTTCCGTTCTATTTTAGGTTTCTGCTGAAAACGCACCGTGCTCTTTAGCTCTGCGAGACGCACTCTTTTGCTCTTCGTGACGCACTCAATTTTTCGCAATCCCCTAATACCCTTGATGCGACTGACTGCCCTTTTGTGGCGACAAAAGGGCCAAAAGTGCCTGGCTCTGTCTCACCACCCAGCCGATTCCCGATCGGCTGGGTGCTCTGCGCGCTGGCTGCGAACAGCGGTCGGCGATCGGGCTGGCGAAGACCCATCACCGGGGTGCGCACTCAGCAAATTCTGGACTTTGTTTTAACGAATCGGGCGCGGTATCGATTCCTACCCGTTCATTTCCCTGTTGTTCCCCTTCGGGCTTCATCTGTTCTTAGCGCAGTGCTCGATGGCGAGACTTTAGGCGCGGTTTCGCTCGAATACGCCATCCCTGGCTGCAGTTTCTTGTCTTCACAGAATCAGAGCACTCCACTGACTTTGATTTGCCCCGCCATTGAATCATCAAGCTCGTCATTCCCGCGGAAGCGCGAATCTGCCTTTATCGATGCCTAAGAAGCCTAAAACTGTCTGCACTAGTCAAACTACAAAAGCAGATCCCAGCTTTCGCTGGGATGACGCAGTTGCACACTACTCTCTGGGCTTAGAGGGGTTTGTGCTCAAAGAAGCAGCACACCCCACTGATTTTGATCTGCCCCGCCATTGAATCGCACCCGCAGGTGCGAAGATCAGGCCCGACAGGGGCGAGGGATGGACCCCGAGCATCGCCGATTGGACAGGAGGTCCAACCGGCGATCCCTGAGCGACTGCGGCGGGATATTGGTTCTCTGAGCAGTACTCAGGGCGATTCAGGCGGAAGCGTTTTTGGCCCTTTTGTCGCTACAAAAGGGCAAACACACGCATCGAATGCAATTCGAATAAACGAAAAAGTGTGAGCGTCACTGGATAACAAGAAAAGCAGATTCCCGCTTTCGCGGGAATGACGGAGTTGGGGCTTCCGCCCAAACAACCGGAAAGTAAGCAAGCAGGTGCCTCGTGAAAACCCAGCCATCTCACGTCAATTGAAGAACCAAAAACCCCTTCGGACACGAAAAAGCCGCTCTAAGAGCGGCTTTTTCTTCGATTCGGCCAAAGCCATGCGTTCGTACATGTACTTTGGTGGGCGGTACAGGGTTCGAACCTGTGACCCCTACCATGTCAAGGTAGTGCTCTACCGCTGAGCTAACCGCCCACGAGGCCGGCGAGAATATCACGAGCGCTTGGTTTTGAGCAATACAATCGACCCGAAATTAACGGATCAGGCTGCGTTCTTTGAGCTTTTTGATTTGGTCGCGCACCGACGCCGCCTGCTCAAACTCCAGGTTCTGCGCATGTTTGAACATGGCAGTTTCGAGCTCCTTGATCCTGACGGCCAATTTCTTCGGGTCAATATAAGCCTCGACGCTGCCCTCGGCGATGGCGGCGACTTGTAAGCCAGACGCCTTGGCCTTGCGGCTACCGCCTTCTGAATCTTCGCGGGCGCCTTCCATAATGTCTTGCACCAGCTTTTGAATGCCGCGTGGCGTGATGCCATGATCTTTGTTGTACTGCACTTGCTTCTCTCGACGCCGGTCGGTTTCCTCAATGGCGGCCTTCATCGAGTCGGTAATCCGGTCGGCGTACAAAATGGCTTTACCCCGCAAGTTTCGCGCGGCGCGGCCAATGGTTTGAATCAACGAGCGGCTGGAGCGCAAAAAGCCCTCTTTATCTGCATCCAAAATTGCCACCAGCGATACTTCGGGCATATCCAAGCCCTCACGCAGCAAGTTAATACCCACCAACACATCAAACTCGCCTAAACGCAGGTCGCGAATGATCTCGACCCGCTCTACGGTTTCGATATCTGAATGCAGATAGCGCACGCGTACGCCATGTTCAGATAAGTAATCGGTCAGATTCTCGGACATTTTCTTGGTGAGAGTGGTCACCAACACCCGGTCACCCAGAGCAACCCGCTCGTGAATCTGGGACAACAAATCGTCGATCTGGGTCGTCACCGGCCGAATTTCTACTTCGGGATCAATCAAGCCAGTCGGTCGTACCAACAACTCCACAATATGGTCGGCGGTGTGCGCCATTTCGTACTTGCCCGGCGTGGCTGAGACAAAAATGGAACGGGGTGCGCGGCGCTCCCACTCTTCAAAACGCAGCGGACGGTTATCCAACGCCGAAGGCATGCGGAAGCCGAACTCAACCAACGTCTCTTTGCGCGAGCGATCGCCCTTATACATGGCACCAAGCTGCGGAATGGTTACGTGTGACTCGTCGACAACCAGCAGGGCATCGGCCGGCAAATAATCAAACAGACAGGGCGGTGCTTCGCCGGCCATGCGACCGGTCAGATGCCGTGAGTAGTTTTCCACGCCCTGGCAATAACCGATTTCGGCCAACATTTCTAAATCGAAGGTCGTGCGTTGTTGTAATCGCTGCGCCTCTACCAGCTTATTTGCGTTATACAAAAACTCTAGGCGCTCCTTCAGCTCAGCCTTGATCGCGTCGATCGCCTGCAGCACCGTGCGCCGCGTCGTAACGTAATGCGACTTCGGATAGATGGTGTAGCGCGGCAGGCTTTTTCGCGACTCGCCGGTCAGCGGATCGAACACGGTTAATGTTTCAATCTCACCATCAAACAACTCAATCCGAATCGCCTCATCATCAGACTCGGCCGGGTGCACATCGATGGTTTCGCCGCGCACACGGTAGGTACCGCGACGCAGTTCAAACTCATTACGCACATACTGCATTTCGGTGAGTCGACGGATCAGCTCGCGCTGATCAATACGCTCGCCGCGCACCATGTGCAACACCATTTGGAAGTATTCGTTGGGATCACCCAAGCCATAAATGGCCGATACCGTGGCAATGATGATTGAGTCTTTACGTTCGAGTAAGGCCTTGGTTGCGGAAAGACGCATTTGCTCAATGTGCTCGTTAACCGAGCTGTCTTTCTCAATGAACGTATCGCTGGAAGGCACATACGCTTCGGGCTGATAGTAATCGTAGTAAGACACGAAATACTCGACCGCATTGTTCGGGAAAAACTGCTTAAACTCACCATACAACTGCGCCGCCAAAGTCTTGTTCGGCGCCATCACCAGTGTCGGTTTTTGAATCGCGTTAATCACATTGGCAATGGTGAAGGTCTTTCCCGAGCCGGTGACTCCCAGCAGAGTCTGACTCTGCAAGCCCGATTCGAAACCTTCGATTAATGCTTTAATCGCCTGCGGCTGGTCGCCCGAAGGGGCAAAATCCGATTGCAGTTCAAATTTATCTGACATGAATTGCGGCCCGCTATCTGTCTGACAACCAAGCCAATCAGCATAGCATTTTGCCCCGTGAAGCGATCGATTAGGAAATTTCGCACGCACGGCGCGGCAAAGTGCTGACAGACTCTCCTGGGCCAGCGCTGCACACTGGAACCTCGTTCACAGGGAGGTGTGCAATGAATAGGTCACGCATACGCAATCACCCATCGGGGTTTTCTTACACGAGCTTACTCACTGCCCTTGCAGTTATTGCGATCGGCTCGGCAATTGCTGCACCGTCATTTCGTGGCAGTATTGAATCCAATCGTGCCACCATCGTTGCTAATCGACTGCTGGCCGAGCTTAACCGCGCTCGCTCTGAGTCCGTGATGCTCAGAAAGTACGTGAGTATTTGCCCCAGCGTTGATGGCATCAACTGCCACGACAAACCGGTGTGGTCGCACGGTCTGATTACGTTTCACGATTTGAACCGCGACGGTCAACGCAGTCCGGGCGAACGCATCGTGCGCGAACTCACCACAGCAGACTTCCACCAGCTCCATTTAACCAGCAGTCGCAACCGGCCGTTTATGGGCTATCGCCCTGATGGCCGTGGTGCCGGGACCAACCTGACCATTCGCGTGTGTAATACCGACGGCAAGGTCCTGCGCAAGCTGATCATTAACACGGGCGGCCGGGCGCGTGTGGCCCGTACAAAAAAACCTGAACAATGTCGCTAAAACACATCAAGCCATTGACCTAATCGGGCGCGGGCGGCATAATTTGCGGCCTTGCTGCCCGAATAGCTCAGCCGGTTAGAGCACTTGACTGTTAATCAGGGGGTCGTTGGTTCGAGTCCAACTTCGGGCGCCACCTTAAGAAAAACCCGCCTATTCGGCGGGTTTTTTGTTTTTCCAGATAGCCAGCTCACTCGCTACCAGCACTCGTTAAGCGGCAAGGTCCCGGATTTAGTCTTGGTGCCGGCCTGATTAACCGACAAATCGCCGCACTTGTCCTTGTCCTGACCGCCGGTAGCCTGCGCAGTTGCAGCAATTGTAAGCGTCGTTTGGGTTTGGTTATTAATCGCCAGCGTGTAATAGGCAGGCCCGTTGCGCGGCGAAATTGCCGCAGGCAACACATAACCGACGTAGGTATTGTTGGCGGTGAAATAGCGCTCTGCGGTCTGTAAGTACTCAACTACGTCCGCCTTGGCTTGGGCCCGGCGATTCTTACGAATTTGCTCTTGATACGAAGGCAGTGCAACCGCGGCCAAAAGCGCAACAATTGCCACCACAACCATTAATTCAATCAGAGTAAAACCACGAACGTTTTTGTGCGGATTTGGCAACATCTTGTTCACCTCTTTCGATTTACTGCAACGGCTACTCGCTTATGCGAGTAGCCGCCATTAATTTACCGCACCTGGCGCCAGGACTGACGACCACAGGGCACCTGGAACTGAACCGATGTACCGCCCGCCTCTTGCGGCGGAATACCGATCACGCAGACCGCAGGGTTCGGACCGCCACCGGCACCCGGACAAGCCGGATTCGCCGGATCGTAGCCCGGATCATTCGGGTCACAGGCTGCCGGTACCGGGCAACCCGGATCAATACCCGGACGGCACGGCGATGGCAGGCGCACAAAGTCTACTTCACGAACCGGAGCGCCTAAGGAATACCCAACCGATGAGCAGCCCGTGGTGCAGCCGGAGGGACCATTGAGCAGCATACCGTTGCCCAACATGCCCGAGCCCGACAGCGGTCCCAGACCGTACAGCCAGTTCTTACCACCAGGACGACATGCGTCACCGGTTGGCTCGAAGGTTACCCAGAACGTCACACCATTTTGAATCTTCGGGCGTCCAATAAAACGCTCACCGTTCTTCGCGCCACCCGGAGACAGGTCAACATACCAGCCGGATTTGGTCAGGTAGTCCACCGCAGTGGCGGAAATGGTGCGCGTCGCAGTCAGAGTCTGTGCCTGCAAGTTGGCGCGCGTCAGCGAATTGGTACCACCGTCACGCACCGCGTACAGCGTCTGCACTTGAGTCGCCGAGGTCGTTTCACCATCTTGTGGCGTAATCAAGCGACCGGTACCGAAGTACAGCATGAAGCCATTACCGGGGCCGCGTGATACTTCAAAGCCACCGGAAATCGGTTGCGCGGTATTCGTCGCATCTTTGGCGGTGAATACCGGCTTATTACCATAAGCAACGTTCCAGCTCGCATTCGATGTGGCCGACAAATCAAACTTCCACACATTGCCCAAATTGTCACCGCCATAAACTGTGTCAATTTTGCCGTTGTTATTGGTATCAACCATCGACATATTGAGCAGGCCGTTGGTGAAGTTGCCATTGTCTTGCGCAGTTAATCGTTTGGTCACCACGCCCGTAGCTAAATTGACGATTATCAGCACCGGATTAGAATTCGTACTGTTAATGCCATTGCCGAACACGGCGTACCAACCATCGTCCTCACCGAGCATGATGTTGACCTTACTCATCGCCTCACCGAGGTCCGGGTCAGCGGCTCCGAGTTCCCACAGCACATCGCCGGAACTAAATGAGGTCGGGTTACTTACATCGAGTGCAAATACGCTTTTACCGCCGCGGCCTGTGCTGCCGGTCAATACGGTTTTCCAACCCGAATTGATATAGACATCGCTGACGGTCAACTCACCATCGACGAAATAGCGGTGATCGTACTTAATTACCGGAAGCAGGCTCATATTCTTCCGTGCCGGCTCAGGAATAAAGGCAAACTCTTCCTTACCCGTGGTCGCATTGAAACCATGCAGATAACCGGCATTCGTTGGTACGTAAACCATCGATTGACGCGTGGCCTGCTTATTCTGCACATAGGTCGCGTAGCTCGTGCCCAGTGCACCGGATAGGTTAATCCAACGATTAACGTCCATTTTGCTCGATACAACCGGCTGCGTATTAATGATATCGCCGATGGTCGAGGTCTTTCGGTCGCGGAAAACTCCGCCATTACGTACTTCAAAGGTGGAGTCACCGCGCAAGTAATCGATCACTTGTTGTACCGTTGTGGTCGCTCCGTAACGCGCCTGGATCGCGGCCAATGTCGTTCCAATCGCGACAGCTTGATCATTCGGTGTCGGGCCTAAATTCGCTGGAATAAAGGGTTTTACGACGCGGGTTACATTTGTGCCCGGAGTCGTGGTGGCCACTACATTACGCAAATTATGCGCCGGCATATTGTTCGAAGCGCGCCATTTAAGTGCGCCCAAATTTGCCGTGTCGGTGACTTCATAAGCGCGCAATTCACCGGACCAGTCGCGGCCGTCGCCACTCACGCTGAACGTCGGAATGTACGTTACCGACTCAGCGTTAATACGCGCACCCTGCACCGCAAGGCTACCGGCAGACAGTGAAATGGATTCCTGGATTGCTGCCAGCACCTCATCCATTGCGTTAACGATTCGGGCCGGGTTGCTGGCGTTGATATAACGGCCGCGACCGGTCAAAGTCGCCTGCCAAATTTCATCAACGGCCGACTCGTCGTTGTCTACGCGCGCTGCCCAGGCCGGCGGATTCGCATAAGGATCGGCAGTTGCCGCCGTATTAACGCCATAAATATTACCAATCGCGCCCAGGGTAATTCCGTAGAATTTCATATGCGGATTGGAGTTGCAGTCCAGCCGACGGTTATCCGCAGTTAGATCACTACACTCCGTCGGAATCGGTACCAGGCCTGTCGGCAGATCTGGTCGAATATTTCCGGTGTAGTGGCTGGCGACGATGTCACTCATTTTGCCCGAGAAGCCATCGGCAAATGGTGCGCCTAAAGTACCGTCATCATTAGTCGCACTGGGCGAGCCCTGGTTACTGTAACCATCGGTAAACAACATGCCGGCATTGACCTGGCAGGCCAGCTGCACCGGTGCATTGCCATCGGTACGGCGGAACTGATTGCCCATATGGTCAACCGCAAAACGGTTCGGCGTGCTGCCGTTAGCCGGCAATGAGAAGAACGAGCTATACAATGCCGCTTTTTCCGAGGCAACAGCCAGGTCGCGCATCGCAACCGTGTTGCGCTGGTTAATCGTGAAGTAACCGGCACGCATGAAGTTCATTTCCAGCATCGATTCGGTCATTGCCGAGATCATCGACAAGTTTCGATCGCGCGAATATTGAAACCAGTTGGCAAAATTTTGGATTGCCCGGTCGTAGTCTGCACTGATCGCAAAATTTCCCGGTTTGATTTCATAGCGGTACAGCGTGGTGTTCGGCGGGCCGCCAATCGGATTGACCGTGGCTACCGGTGTAGCGGTATAGCCGTAACCGGGAATCGTGGCCGACGCGGAGTAAAACGTTGCGGGAAAATACTCGACCGCCGCATCGCAGTTTGCTGTCGCCAACACATTAGCAGTCAAAGTTACCCAGCTGTCGTTGGTGCCGCCGAAGTTGCAGCCACCAGTGCGGCGATAGTAGGTCGTACCCGCTGGTACGGTCATATTGACTCGGAAATCAAAGCGCCAGTTGGTTCCGTCAGTCCGGACATTCTGAGTTAAGTCAAAACGTCGACCGGTAGTTTCTCGAGGGTCAACCATCGCGCTGCTCGGAACGGCATCCGGCCAGCGCGTCGTGTCCGAGTTAGACCACGGCTTAAACTCAATCAACGGATTAAAATAAGCCGGATTAAACTCAGATGAGCGGGCGAAACCAAAATTAATGATCGGCGGAAAAGTGCGGCGCGGCGTGGTGCGCTCCGGGTAGTTGAAAAGTTCAAGGTACTGATTGTCACCCGCACCCTGAATTCGACCATCGGCCTGATAGAACGATCGCGCGCCTTGGTTCCAAAACGCCTCGCCATCCTGATTGGCAAATAGTGTTTCCCAATTCATCGAACCCGAGTCGTCCACGCCCAGAATAAAGCCGGGTTTGGCGCGTCCGGTGACGTATGGCGGCTCGTGATCAATTGACAATGCTTGCGCGTGGGCGCTCGTCGTCAGCCCAGATAGCGCCGTGGCTAAGGCGGCACAAATAACCCATTTCCCATGCATACTCATTGCCTACTCCAATAAAGGTCAAATCTCGTTGACTTACCTTTGCTGTTAATTCATTCGTTTTGCGTGACTTCCGCCAATACAAAACTTATCGGGGGATAAAAATCGTTTCTACAATGACAACTGTCGATGCATTGACTGCGCGATCAACACCGGCAGAAACGACTCGATAGTTTTTAAACACTTCGTTTTCAGGGGTATTCAGATCGACCAATGACTCAGTCGCCCCAACACTAACCTCTAAAGCACAACCTGAGTTGCCGTCACCGGGCTCGCGACCATCGGCCCACACCTGGATATCTGCCATCGCACAGTTGTCCGGGAAAAACCCCGTACTCAACACCGTGCGCTGTACTTCGTATTCCATCGCCCGGACCTGTCCCTCGGCACTTTGGAAGGCCAGGTTCAACGTATTGAAGTTACCCGCCATGCGCTCTTGCATCGTGCTCACCTGCAAAGCGGCAAGGCCGAGCAAGGTCATCAACAGCAACATGATAAGTGCGACGTAAAGCGCGATTCCGCGTTGCGATTTCGCGCCGGTGAATTGTGCGAGCTTCAGCTGTTTCATAGATCAGTTCCCAAACAGTCGATTGCGTAATGCAATCGTGGTTTCATAACTTTGACGAAGTGAGGTATCGGTGGCCGGTACCGTGATTGTTACGCCGGCGACAGATATCTGGCCGATCGCAACATCCGCTTCATTACGTTGGCTGGCAGACCGTTCCGGGCTGCGCATCAAAACACCGACGCGCACCGCACCGACTTGACGCCAGCGCGCCGGTTGGGCCGCCACGGCGAAGCCGGCGACGGTCGCATCGGCTGGGGCAAATACATCCACGTTGCCGTCAGGCAGGCCGCCGGTGCCATTGTCGACCCCATACAAAATCTGCAGCATCTCGACACCTTCGACCAGTTCTTCGGAGTTCCAGCCGCCGACATTGGTAAGTCGCGCGCGGTAAAGCGACGGCACACCGGCTGGATTAATACCGACGTAGTAGGCGAAGATTTCGGCCTGATACACGCTGGAACCGGGACCAAAGCCGCCAGCGCCTAAGAAGCCCGCCACATTGCCGGTGGCACCGCCACCGACCGCAACCGTAAACGCACCGCCAGCGTCGGCCGCCGTTGTGCTTCTGAATACCGCTGCGCCGGGATTTGATGCGCTGCAGTTAGCGATACCGTACATCGATCCAGCCGTTACAAACCCTGCATTGGCAGCAGGAATCGTGATCGTCGCCGGATTGGTCACCGTATTCGCTGCGACCACGGAAACGCCTTCGCTACTTAGAAAACGCAGAACCACTATGTCGCTTCCGGCACGCGCCGCAGGCGCCAGAGTGTCGAGATTGGCACCGTTCGCGTTGAGTGCGGGGGTCCACGTTGCCGCCGGCAAAGCGCCTAAGTTAACCGCGTTGCCCGGTGCAGTGCCGGTTGCCTCAAAGCCTTCAATGGCGACGTTAAAGCGCAAACCCCACGGCGCTGCGGCGTAGTTCTGCGCGGTACGCTGTGCGTGGGTCAACATGAGCAGATCAATTGCCGGATACTCGCCCGGCAATTCATTAAGAAAACGCGCGACATCCGAAATGCAACCTAAGTGTCCAGCCATGCGTAAGTCACGCTGCATGAAATCCATCGCGGCGCGGCTACCCTCTTGCACCCGGGATAAGCCGGTCGATGTCTGGTAGGCATTGCGCGAGGCAGAAAACACCTGCGTCAGGCCCAGCACCAACAACATGGCCAGAACCAAGCCGATCATCAGTTCGACCAGGGTAAAGCCTCGAATTTGTGATTTGTTATTTGTCATTTTGATCAAATTCCGCTTTGGACCGTGATGGTCGCCATTTGGCCCGCAGCGCCAGCGGCCACAGTACGATCATCAACCCAGTTAATCGTTACCGTTGCCGAGCCCGGGATCGGCGGAACACCGCCGGCTCCAGCGACCGCATTCACAATCACTACATCTGCATTTGCACCGGGCAGCGTGCGGCGGATGGAGCAGCGCCATGCAATGGCATCAGCCTGCCAACGAACCGCGGGCAATGCGGCATTAGGTGCGCAGATTCCGGTGCGGCCATCGCCATTAAATTGACCGGGGTTGATAAACGTATACGCGGCAGCCTGGTTACGGTTTGCGCGGATCATATCCATCATCTCGTAAGCCAGAATGATGGCTTGCGTGCGATGGTTTGCACTTTGACCTGAGCGCAGCGCGGTGGTTTGTAATAGCGCCATGCCGAGCAAGCCCAGGCTTAGAATGACCACGGCAATCATCACTTCAATCAGGCTGAAACCCGACTGCTGACCGCGGCCGAATGCACGCTGTTGGCGAGTGAAACGGCTCATGGACAGGCTCCTTTACTGGTGCGGATGGAGCCGCTCACAAGAACGGTCATCGTGCGTTGATTTTCTCGGCCCGGTTTGCAATCAACCGGCATCAGAGTGAAGGTCGGCGGAACACCCACCAAAATACCGCGGGCGTTGAAGCGCAATTGCGGCGTGCCGCCGGCAACGGTCAATGTCACTCGATTAAGCGCTTGTTGATGGCGAACAACGGTATCGTTAATGTCGCGAACCCCGTTGGCGTTCTGGTCGACCCACACGATCCAACCGTCATTCCAAACACCGGCATTGCAGGCATTTCCGTCCGTGCTGGCACACATCACGGCGCCACGATTGGCCTTAATGGCCTCGCTTCGCACCAAGTTCACCGACGAAATAAACTCGTGGTTCATGGATGAAATGCGACTGCTCTGCATCGACTCTCTAAAATTGGGCAGGGCCACCGCCGCCAGCACCGCAATGATGACCAATACGATCACCATTTCGATGAGGGTCACGCCGCGGGCGTGTTTACGGGACTGTGAGCGCGGGTTCATTTCACTACTACTCCTATGACGAGTGCACCCTAACAGGATGAGCGGCCAGTGGGATTCACTGGCCGACAATCGGTCAAACTATGGGGATAAACGCCCGATTTTGGCGCTTTATGGCGCTAACAGGCCAGTTCGTAGCACGGCCGGTATTGGCCCGTGATCTTCATGCGGCGCTGTTCGACAAATGCACGCAGCAAGCCATCCAGACCGGCCATAATCTGCGCATCACCGGAAATTTTGAACGGCCCATGCTTCTCAATGGCGATCATGCCCTGCTCTTTCACGTTGCCGGCGACAATCCCGGAAAAGGCCCGGCGCAAGTCAGCGGCGAGATCGTGAACCGGCTGCCCCTGATTCAAATTAAGACCAGCCATTGCTTCATGGGTCGGAATAAACGGTTGCTGATACGCATACGGTATGTGCAGAGACCAATTAAAGAAAAATGCGTCTTTCGCTGCAACCCGATGTTCCTTGACCCGCTTCATACCTTCTTTCATACGCAAGGCAACCAGCGATGGATTATCGATGATGATTTCGTACTTTGAAGCGACCGCGTCGCCCAGGCAGTCTCGAATAAAGCGATCGATCTGCTCAAAATAGTCGGCAGAACCGGCCGGACCGGTGAATACCAGGGGGAACGGGACTCGGGCATTATCCGGGTGCAGCAAGATGCCTAACAAATATAAAATTTCTTCGGCCGTGCCCACGCCGCCCGGAAACACAATAAAGCCGTGGCCAAGGCGAACAAAGGCCTCAAGCCGCTTCTCAATATCCGGCATGATGATCAGCTGATTAACAATCGGATTCGGTGATTCAGCAGCAATAATGCCCGGCTCGGTAACTCCGATGTAACGCGTATCCGTGCAACGCTGTTTGGCGTGCGCAATCGTTGCGCCCTTCATAGGACCTTTCATCGCGCCGGGACCGCAACCAGTGCAAATATCCAGGCCGCGCAAGCCCATCTCATAACCTACCTTCTTGGTATACAGGTACTCATCGCGGCCAATGGAATGCCCACCCCAGCACACCGCGATATTCGGGTCCTGATAGGACTGCAAACTGCGCGCATTTCGCAGAATTTCGAACACGGCGTTGGTCAGACCTTCAGATGACGAGAGATCCCGCCCGTCCTCTTGCACCTGAATTGCGGTGTAGGCGATATCGCGCACGACCGCGAACAGATGGTCGGCAACACCCCGGATAATCTGCCCATCAACAAAGGCTGCCGCCGGCGCATTTTTAAGCTCGAGCTTAATGCCGCGGTCCTGCTGCACGACGCGAATTTGAAAATCGGCATGACGGCGCAGGGTTTCGCGCGGATCATCGCTATCACTGCCGGTCATCAGCACGGCCAGCGAACAACGACGCAATAATTCGTGCAAATCACCACGGCTGGCATCGCCTAACCGGGTTACCTCAGCGCGCGACAAAATATCTAAGCCCGCTCTCGGGGCAATTAATGCATTTACTTTTTGCTCAACCATAGCCTTTGAAACGTCCAATCGTTCTATCTCCTGACCTACATCTGACATTGACTGATTCCAATGTAGCACCAGAATCCACAAAGAAAAACGGCCGGATAAATCCGGCCGTTTCTCAACCCTTCGCAGGGGTTTACTTAAAAGCGGTAACGGAAGCCAATCTGAACGGCCCAACGCGATTCGCCCTTTCTATCGCGGCGAATGAAGGCTTCGTTGCCCCCGCTGACTGGGTCAATACCAGCATAGTTCACAAAACTACGCGCCTGTGCACCATCGGATTGGAAGCCGATTTCATCAATATGGCCCCAATCTTTGTTGATCAGGTTGCCGACGTTCAGGATATCAAGCCAGATTTCACCGCGGTGTTTTGGTGAGAAGCCTGGGATTTCTTGCGAAATTCTCAAGTCCACACTATTAACCCACGGGCTGTTTGCCGCGTTTCGTGGAACCACCATGCCTTGGTAGGCACTCAAACCATTAGCCGCGATGTAATCCCAGAACAGTTGTGCTTCTGCTGGTGCCGTGAAACGCACTTCGCTGAGGTTTGGAACGTATAACAAATCGTTACCCGCTTGGCCGTCACCATTCATGTCATTGTTGAAGACCCAGCTATAGGGCTTGCCACGGCGACCTTCATAAAATGCCGAGAAGGTGGTTTTGTAATCGCCGAACAAGTTCATACGATACGAGGCCGTACCCACAAAGCGGTCACGATTCACATAAGGAGAACGCGAGATTACTTCTTCATTGACGTTAAACACGGCTTGCGCGCGCCAGTTAGAAATCGCACGTGAAGAGGTTAGCGGGCTTGCTTCTTGCATATCGGTGTAGGCATAGGCAATCGACCAAGCAAGATCACTGGTTTCGCTAAATGGCTTTTGCAAAGTAACGCTTAAGTTTTCGCCATGGCCTTTATCTGTGTTTTTCGCAATCAATACATCTCTAAATGCAGTTAGCGAGCCGCTTCGGCTGTTCGATGAAGGGCCGTTGAAGAATCCGCTGTATAGCGATGGGCTGGTGCTGCCCCAGTACATATCACGTCCGTCTAAACCTGGCTGCGATACATTTCCGAGATTGAGGTGCTCATAAAAAATTCCGTTATTAACTTGCGTAACCAAAACTTCAGCCGTTGCGACCATACCCCACCACGGGAGTTCATGATCAAACGCTAAGTTGAATTTAATAACAGACGGCTGCTCAAATCCAGGCGCCAAGAAATCAACATCTGCTCGTGGCAAGCCGATCAAAGGCTGCGTAGCAGGATTTGCACTTGGGGGATTTGCTGCCCAGAGGGCGCTACATGACTGCAAGAACTCGCTGCCACCGCAACCATAGACATTGATTGATTGGCCGTGGTTAGTAAATGAGTTAGACATCCAAACATTCGCCGCAGCACCTTGGAACAGGCCGATGCCACCACGCAACTGAGTTGGGCGTTCTGCATCGAATGTGTAGTTAAAGCCGACGCGCGGCTGGAACAAGCCAGTGCCATCGATTGTTTCGTCGTTACGATAGCCAAACGCTGCATCCGCTGCTGCGTTATAAGGCACGGCATCGTCAAGCACATTCATGTCATAGCGGACGCCGGCGGAGATCGTTAGATTGTTATTAACCGACCATACGTCTTGTACAAAGAAACCAACATTTTCGATAGAGAAGTTTGCAGCTGCGTCGTCTAGGCTAACTGCTGGCGTACGGAACAAGTAGCTGCTGTAGTTGCCTGCTACAAAGTTTGCGAGGCTTGAAAAGCGATAGTTACCATAACTTGATTCTACAAACAGGTTATAGATATCGTTCTTCTCATAGTCCATACCCACCTTCAGCTCATGCGCGCCGAGGAACCAGTTGCCGGCAAAGAAACCGTTAAGAGTATCGGTCTGCAAATGATTGGTATGTCGGAATTGTTCTGCGCCGAAGCGCAAATTGCTCGAACCGTAGTCAATCTGTACTTGTGGTTGAGCCAAAAATACGATTGGAGCGCTTTCGTAATCGCGGAACGATACACGTGCTTCGGTCGCGAAGGAATCGCTCCAGTCACTGAACAACTCAACAACATAGTTATCGATGGTTTTTTCTTCGTCGTACCAATAGCTCGACAACGACATAGAGCGTGAACCAAAGCCAGGCAGCCTCGCCTCGGATTGGTCGGTTGAGCTAAATCGGAACGCTAAGCGCTGAGTATCGCTGATATTCCAGTCAATACGACCCAAAATCGATTCCATCGTCGTATCTGCAGATGACGTGGACAAATCGCCCGGCGTAAAGCCGCGAACAATTGCTGCATTTTGAATTGCAGTAATGTCGGCCAAGGTAATTGCACCACTACTCAGAGGGCTATTACCCAAATCAGGTGCAACACCACCCAACTCTGTTTTTTCATAGTTTAAAAAGAAGAAAAGGCGATCTTTAGCGATCGGGCCACCGAAAGTCATGCCATACGTTTCTTCGGTATCAAAAGCGTTAAACACAATACCCCGATCATCGGTGCCGCGGACCCAGTCTTGAGTGCGGTAGGTGCTGTAGACGCTGCCTTTGAATTCATTGGTACCCGACTTGGTTACCGCATTGATGTTCGCGCCGGTATAACCTTTCTGGGTTACGTCGTAATTGGCGATATTGACTTGAACTGCCTCAATCGCATCAATCGAGATTGGCTGGCGAATGGTCGGCAAGTTGTTCGACTCAAGGCCAAAGGTGTCATTAACTGAAATGCTGTCAACGGTGATCGAGTTGTAGCGGGTGTTTTGGCCCGCGGCGGAGATTTCACCACGTTCTTTATCGGACTGCGAAAAGCGCGGGTCCATACGTGCGTAATCTTGCAAGTCGCGCTGAATCGATGGAAAGCTGTTGAGCTGTTCGCTGCTGATGTTGGTGCCGGCACCCATTGCGTTAGGGCCAAAAACATCCAAGCCATCAAGGGTACCAGTAACTTGCATTGCGTCCATTTCGGTTACGTTGCCAAGCACTGCGTTTACGCTGGTGTTTTCTGCCAATTGCAAAAACACGTTTTGTACAATTTCAGAAACGCCATCTTTAGTGATCGTAATAGTGTACGGGCCACCAACGCGAAGGCCGCGGGCAACATAACGACCCTGTGCATCGGTGGTTGCACGACTGACCGTGCCTGATGGCACGTGCAGGATAGTTACGTCGGCATCGGAAACAGCGGACTGGGTCGCAGTTTGAATGTTACCGCTGACGCTAGCTGTGGTGTTCTGTGCAAAAGCTGGCGCTGCGGTTGCAGACAAGGCGATTGCCAGAGCCATTGCCAGACGAGTATGTCGAGCATTTTGGCGATTCTTCATTAAAGGGCCCCTTAAAGATTCGTATTTCGAAATGACTAGGAAATAAAAAACGACCACTCCCTGGTCGAATTAACGCAAATATCGGTACGGGCACGGCACTCCGTACTTCGCCGCACTGAACCGAATTTTAACATTATGTGGCGACCATATGACAAGCCAATGACAGGAATTTAACGATTTAGGTACCCAGGTACGTCTTGATCCCGTCGAGCAGCATCTGAACTGATAGCGCAATCAATAACATACCCATCAATCGCTCGATCGCGACCAGCGCCCGGCGGCCCAATAAGCGGTACAAATAGGTACTGCTGAACAGGATTATTGCGGTCGCAGCCCAGGCAATTAACAAGGCGATGCTCCAATCGGCCAGGCGATCGGGCTCTTTGGAGCTAAACAGGATGACTGCGGCCATACCCGAAGGCCCGGCAATCATCGGGATCGCCATGGGCACAATGAACGGCTCGCCCTCAATTTGCTCGCCAAACATGCCCGAGGGACTGGGAAAGATCATCTTCAGGCCGATCAGAAACAACACCAGGCCGCCCGCAATACTCACCGACTCCTGGCGCAAATGCATTAATTCCAGAATGTAGCGGCCGGAAAAAAGGAAGACGAACAGAACCGCCAGTGCGATCAGCAGCTCCCGTGCCAGCACAATGCGCTGACGTTGCGGGCTCAGCGATTTCATCAGGCTCAAAAAGACCGGGATATTCCCTAGAGGATCCAAAATCAGAAACAGCAACAACGCCGCTGCGGCAATAGTCGTTTCCTGCATCTACGCTGCCCCGCTTGAAATCAACACCTGGCCACGATACGCCAGACCTTCCGGACTTAATAGCCGGACACAGTCCGGCGCCACCTGCGATGGCAGACAGCAGTTGACCACTTCTTCGTTGAGAAATGCCTTGGCCCGCAGCGCAGTGCGCATCGGCGGTGGCTGCAGCGCACTTACGCGTACATTCGACTTTTCGGTCTCCTGATGCAGCATATGCATTAAGGAGATCGTGGCTTGCTTGGCCAGACCGTAGGCACCCCAATAAGCTAAGCCAACCCGCTCGGGCGCATCGGCGACAAACACGATGGCACTATCGGTCTGCGCACGCAAAACCGGCAAGCAGGCCTGACTGAGCAACCACGGGGCGGTGAAATTGATGTGCATCTGCGCAACAAACTGCTCCGGGTCGCTATTTTGCAGTGGCGAGAGCCCCTCGAATGCCGCCGCACAATGGACGATGCCATGCAGATCTCCGAGCTCGCCGGTGATGGACTTGACCATGTCTTCATAATCGGCCGGCCCGGCTCCAGCCAGATCCAGTGGATAGGCCGCAGGCTCAGGGCCCACCGCCTTAACCGCGTCATAAACTCGATTTAGTTTTTGCGCGCGCTTTCCCAGAAGCACCAGAGTTGCCCCCTCGCGCGCGCAGGCCAGCGCAGTGGCTTCACCCAGGCCGCCGTACGCACCGACAACTAAAATTACCCGACCCTGCAGCTTCACGCCCGACTCACTCTTGCTTTTCAGCGTTATCAGCTTCGGCCAAAATCCGGCTCAATTCGCCAGATGCATGTAACTCCAATGTGATGTCACAGCCGCCGATCAGTTCGCCATTTACAAAGAGCTGCGGAAATGTCGGCCAATCCGAGAATCGGGGCAGGTTGGCACGCAACTCCGGATTTTCCAGAACATTGACTGCATGGAATCGCCCGGCACCCGCCTCTTTAAGCGCTTGAGCTGCCTTGCTTGAAAAACCGCACATCGGAAATTGCGGCGTCCCCTTCATAAAAAGCACCACCGGGTGGCCATCGACGATGGCCTTGATTTGTTCCGCGTACGACATCATATCTCCCAAAGTTCGGCTTGTTCACGCAGCACAGGCTGCTGAATCCGATACAATTCTAAGTCTTCCAAGGGCTGCTCTGCACCCGGAATCGAAAACATCGCAATTTTGGAAAACTATTCAAGGAGAATAAACATGGCTATTGAACTACCCGCCCTGCCCTATGCGAACGATGCTTTGGCCCCGCACATTTCGGCCGAAACCATTGAATTCCATTACGGCAAGCATCATCGCGCCTATGTCGACAACTTGAATAAGCAAATTGCCGGAACCGAATTCGAATCAATGGACTTAACCGCCATCATTAAGAAAGCCCAGGGCGGAATGTTTAACAACGCCGCTCAGGTTTGGAACCACAGCTTCTACTGGAACTGCATGGGCCCTGATGGCGGGGGCGAACCGACCGGCAAACTGGCCGACGCGATCAACGCGGCATTTGGCAGCTTTGCCGCATTCAAAGAGCAGTTCACGCAAACCGCACTCACCACCTTTGGCTCCGGTTGGGCCTGGCTGGTTCAGCGCAATGATGGTTCCTTAGCATTGGTCAGCACCTCCAATGCGGCCACGCCAATTACCGGCGACGATACCCCGCTGCTGACCTGCGATGTCTGGGAGCATGCGTATTACGTTGACTACCGCAACGCCCGCCCGAAATATGTTGAAGCGTTCTGGAACCTGGTGAACTGGGACTTCGTCAGCAAACAAATGTCCTGAGCCTGATGCGCCCTGAGCACAATCCGATGCGCGAACATGCCGTAATGCATGACTTACTGCAGGTAGACCAGGCGGTCTGCCTGCACGCCGGTCAGCCCGTGGTCGATTCGGCATCATTCGGATTGAACTCCGGTCAGATTGGTTGTCTGCTCGGCCCCAGCGGCAGCGGCAAAACAACGCTGCTCCGGGCGATTGCCGGGCTACATCCTCTGGACAGCGGTCATATTTACTTGCGTGGCAGACAGGCCGATCAATTGGCCCCGGAAAAACGCAAACTGGGCTTTGTATTTCAGGACTTAGCTTTATTTCCGCATCTAGATGTGCTCAGCAATGTGGGCTTCGGCCTGGACCATCTGAGCGATCAACAAAAACTCGAACGTCAGGCACAGGTAATCGCCATGCTCGGTTTGAGCGGATTGGAACACCGCTATGCCCACGAATTATCCGGCGGCCAACAACAGCGCGTGGCGCTGGCCCGGTCTTTGGCCCCGCAGCCCGACCTGCTGCTACTCGACGAATGTTTTTCCAGTCTCGACGCCGACTTGCGCGGGCGATTACGTGACGACCTGCGCGCTGCCCTAAAAACCCTGGGGGTTACCGCGTTATTGGTCACCCACGATCAGGAAGAAGCCTTTGCTTTTGCCGACATGGTCGGCGTAATGCGCGACGGGCAGTTGCTGCAATGGTCTAGCGGCTTTGATCTGTACCATAAACCCTCCGACCCGTTTGTCGCCGAGTTTGTTGGTGAGGGCAGATTTTTACCCGCTACGGTTTTGGATGCGCATCGCATCGCCTGCGCCATTGGTGAGTTCAAAGTCCGGCAAAGCTTGCAGCAAATTCCCGGCACCCAAGTGCGCGTGCTGATTCGACCAGACGATATCGCCATCGATAAAAACGCGTCAATAGAAGCGGTAATCACCCATGTCGGATTTCGCGGTGCCGAAACCATGCACAAGTTACGGCTTGCTGATGGCACTGAATTAAGCTCATTTCTGCCTAGTCACGACCAACACCAGATCGGCGATGCCGTGCGTATTCGAACTGATATGGAGCACGTAGTCGTATTCGACTAGCGGGTAATCAAGTCTGGCTGCGCAGCTGCTCAATCAACGCGTTCACTTCAGCACGCCGATGTAAGGAGTCAGCCAACACTTCCACATCGCGCAGCAGATCCGCAGCACAATCAGCGCGCAGTGTGGCATGCCCTACCTTGCGACCGGCCCGCTCCGACTTACCGTAATCGTGCCAGTGACCGCTCTTTAGCCTAAGCACCTGGCTGCAGTCCGGCATTTGCCCGATCCAATTGAGCATGCACGTCACACCGATCGCCGAAGTGTCGCCCAGAGGCAATCCGATGACTGCGCGCAAATGGTTTTGAAACTGCGAGACTTCTGCGCCTTCGATCGTCCAGTGCCCCGAGTTATGCACGCGCGGGGCCATTTCATTGGCTAATATTTTGCCGTCCACCAAAAACAATTCGAGCGCGAATACGCCGACGTAATCGAGTTTTTCCGCCAGTGCCAATGCATGCGCTTTGGCTTGCGCCTCGATGTCGGGACTCAGTGCGGCCGGCGCAAGCGATGCAGCCAAAATGCCATTGGCATGCCAGTTCTGGGTCAGCGGCCATGTCCGAAACTCGCCATCGCGCCCGCGCACCGCTACGACAGAAATTTCGCGCTGAAACGGCACAAAGGCTTCAAGCACCAAGCCGACGGTTTTTGCTTGCGCGCCCAATGCCTTCCACGCCGATTCAATATCGGCCGGAGTACGGATCCGAAACTGGCCTTTACCGTCGTAGCCTAAGCGCCGTGTTTTTAAGATGCACGGCAGACCCAGGCGGCTTACTCCATCGCGCAAATGCTCTTCGCTACTCACGTCGTGGTAGTCAGCCACTGCGATACCTAACTCGCCAAACAGTTGTTTCTCAATGAGTCGATCCTGCGAAATGCCCAATGCGCCCGGATTGGGAAATACCGGGACGCGTTCGGCCAGCCAGCTCGCCGATGCGGCAGGAACATTTTCGAAATCAAACGTAGCTACATCGACTTTGTCTGCAAATTCTGCGAGCGCCTCCCGGTCGGTGTAATCCCCCACCAGCATCGGCGCAAATTGTGCGGCACAGGCCTCGGCACTCGAATCCATAACCAGAAAACGTAGCCCCAAAGGCGCGCCGGATAAAGCCAGCATGCGCGCGAGTTGGCCGCCGCCTAAAATGCCAACCGTGGTCACTGACGAGGGTCCGGATTGGCCAGTACGGCACCGGTCTGCTGTTCACGAAACGCCGCCAAGGCTTTGGCGATCTTGGGTTGATCAGCAGCCAACATGGCGGCGGCAAACAATGCGGCGTTTGCGGCGCCGGCACCGCCAATGGCGAATGTTGCTACCGGCACCCCCGCGGGCATCTGCACAATCGATAACAATGAATCCAAACCTTGCAGCGCACGACTTTGCACCGGCACACCCAATATCGGAACCATCGTCTTGGCTGCCAGCATGCCCGGCAGATGGGCGGCACCGCCTGCGCCGGCAATTATCGCGCGCAAGCCACGCGACTGCGCAGATTCAGCGTATTCAAACAAAAGTTCAGGGGTCCGGTGCGCAGAGACAACGCGCACTTCGTGACTGATGCCAAGCGCCTCCAGGCGCGATACGGCGTGCTCCATGGTCTCCCAATCCGACCGGGATCCCATTACTACGCCGATCATTGGCGCTGCAGATTTTTTGCTGCTCATGGCGGTGCCTGCTTTCAAAAGCGTATTCTAGGCAACTTAGCAGCAGACTCCAATGATTTGACGACAATGGATAAAAAACTACTCGAAATTCTGGTTTGCCCCTCGACCAAGCAGGCTTTGAGCTTGCTCAAGACCGCTGAGCTGGCGGTCCTGAATGCGCATATTGACGCGGGAACTCTGCGCAACGCGCGCGAAGAACTGATCAAGACGACATGCAAAGAGGCCTTGCTGACCAAAGACCGGCGAACGATTTACCCGGTGGATGACGGCATTCCGGTGCTGCTGACCGACGAGGCGATCGCAGTCTCGCAACTTGCCGATTTTCCAAAAGCCTAGCCCGATGCCGGCTCCGCTTGATCAGGCTCAGATCAGCGCCAACGTTCGCGTCGCGCTGCATGAAGACATTGGCGATCAGGACGTCAGTGCCGCCTTATTGCCCGATGGCCCTGGCCGGGCCCGGGTTATTTGCCGCGAGCCGGCGGTTATTGCCGGGCAGCCCTGGTTTGATGAGTGTTTCCGGCAGATCGACCCCGGCAGCGAAATCCTCTGGCGTGTGCAGGAAGGCCAGCGCGTAGATGCCGACAGCGAAATCTGCCAGATCCAATCGAGCAAACGCTGCATCGTCAGCGCCGAGCGCACCGCGCTGAACTTTCTGCAAACCCTGTCGGCCACTGCAACCGCTACGGCGCACTTGGTGGACCAATTGCGCGGCACATCAACGCGCATACTCGACACACGAAAGACCTTACCGGGTCTGCGTTATGCGCAAAAATATGCGGTTAGAGTTGGCGGCGGCAGCAATCATCGGATGGGCCTGTACGACGCCATCATGCTGAAAGAAAACCATATTTCTGCCAGTGGCTCAATCGCCGACGCGGCGCTAAAAGCTAAACAGCGCTTCCCTGATCTGCCTTTAATCATCGAGGTGGAAACCATGGACGAGCTGCGCGAGGCACTGGACACCGCCTGCGATCGCATTCTGATTGATGAATTTTCGATCGAGCAGATGCGCGAAGCCGTGGCATTAAGCAAAGCCCGTAAACCGCTGGAAGCATCAGGCAACATCAGCGGCGATCAGCTCAAGGCAATCGCCGCTACCGGTGTCGATTTTATTTCGAGCGGATCGCTAACCAAGCACATCCGCGCAAGCGATTTCTCTTTACGAATGCTTAGCGACTAGGCGCTCTGATTAAGGATCATCATCGCGATGACCGCGCCGGCTGCGAGGATCAGCATGACTGCGACCCAGGTACTGGTTCGGTTGCTAGAGCTCACATCATCCTTGGGCTTTTCCTCTGCCGGAGCGGGCTGCGCAAACTCAGAACCCGGCGTGACCAGAACCAGACGCATTGTATCTAAGCGCAACTCATCGCCCGGGTTTAAAAACGCCTGCTGAATTCGTTTGTTGTTGATAAACGTACCGTTCGACGAACCTAAATCCTCGACCGACAGTCCTTGCGCCGTAGGTTTCAATGAGCAATGACGCCGCGAGACCTCTTCACTTTCAACGCGAATGTCACACTCGGATGTACGCCCGATGGTAGTCGGGCCTGTAATCGGAAACACTTTGCCAAAGAGGCTGCCGGAAACGCCACGCAACACATATTTCGGCATGATCGTGCGAATTCGGGTGGCTCCGGTATCGCCGAACGAGGGCTCTGCCGCCGCTAGACCCGGCTTTGCGGCTTCCAGACGAATGTAACGCGCCTGGACGTCACCAATCAGAATATTGTCGCCACTACGCAGCGCAATCAAATCGCGCACAGGGCGGCCATTGACTGCGACTGTTGAGTTTGTACCTTGCGGAATCTGCAGGTTACATCCGGCACCTACGACATGAATTTCGCAGTGATTAGCTTGTATTCCGGGACGGATAATCTGAATATCAGCTTCCGGCCCGGAACCGATCCGGTTGGCGCCTGGACTGAGCAGGGCCTGCGGATGCTCACCATTGGGGAACACTAGCTTCATTGCGACTCCTAATATCTGGCACTTGGCTATTCCGTTAAATCGCCCATATCTTAGACATAAATGCCTTGGCTTTAACAGCAAGAACCACCTACTTTGCCGAAAAGTTTGAACCGATGCTCGAATATACCTTTATTTTTGCGTTTATCTGCTTGATTTGGTTTTGGCTTTCCGAGCGATCCGCTGCGGAAGCGGCAGCCCAACTGGGCAAATTGTCCTGCCAGCACGCCGGTGTCCAGTGGCTCGACCAAAACGTGCAACTCTTGCGCCGCAAGATACGCCGACGCGCAGATGGCCGCTTGAGCTGGGAGCGTACCTACACCTTTGAGTTCTCTTCCGACGGCATTAACCGGGCTCCCGGTCAATTGGTTCTGCACGGCTTAAAACTGGTCAGTTTTTACGGCCCTGATAAAACCCTGCACTAGCCCGCTCTACTTGACGATATGTAAATGACTTTTGCGGCGTGGGCCTTTGTCCGGCGGATCGCTGTCATCGGGCCCATGATCCTTGCTCTCCACCAATTCCAGACTCGGCCCTTCGCTCGCACGAGACTCATCGGATGCGACTAGATCGGCCGTTCCTGCAAGGTCTGCCGGGTCTTCTTCGGGCAGAGCCATACCTTGACCGGATTCTTGCGCGTAAATCGCCTGTACGGCCGCAACGGGAATCAGCAACGCCTCGCTCTTACCGGCGAACCGCGCACGAAATCGAATGAACTCATTGCCCAGCTCAAGGCCGGAAATCGCTCGACTGGCGATGTTCAGCACCAATTTACCATCACGCACCGCGCTGGCCGGAACCTCGACGCCGGGCTTACTGGCATCCACCAGCAAGTAGGGTGTCATCTGGTTATCCACAATCCACTCGTACACGGCCCGTACCAAATAGGGCCGGTTTGAACTCATCAACGGCGATTTGTTGTCATCACTCATAACTCGAATCGCGTAACGCCTTTTCTTCAGGAGTCATGCTGCGCACGTAAGCAGGATTGCGGAAAATGCGCATGCCGTAATCTTCCACCGGCTTAGCTTCTGCGGGCAGGGAAATACCCAGCGAAGGCAAACGCCAAATAATCGGTGCCAGGGCACAATCGGCAAGACTCATCTCAGGATTTAAAAAGAACTTGGCGACTTTAAATAGCGGCAGCGAAGCCAACACCAATTCACGCAAATGCTTACGCGCGGCCTCTACCTGAGTTTTTGAGCCATGCTGAATCGCCTGCACATGCGGCACCCACTCATGCTCCAAACGCAGCATTGCCAGTCGCAGTCGCGCTCGCGACAACGGGTCAATCGGCATGAGCGGCGGATGCGGGTAACGCTCATCCAGATATTCGGTTACCACCGATGCCGAGTACAGCACCAGATCGCGCTCAACCAAAGTGGGAACCGAATGATAAGGATTCAAATCAATCAGATCTTCCGGCGGATTACTCGGGTCGACATAAACCATTTCAAACGTCACCGCCTTGGCCGCTAAGACCAGACGAACCCGATGACACAGCACACAATCACGCGCAGAAAACAACGTTAACGCGTTACGCACTCGAGTACTCGCAGCCATTCATTCTTCCTCTTGAATTCGTAAAAGTCGATCCTTCCGACCTTCCCCCTTTACCCTGCCCGAAACCGGGGTAAAACCGCAAGGGGCAAAAGCGCCTAAAACAGCAATTTCACTGCTTAAAAACGACAAAGCCCCGAAAACGGGGCCTTGCTGTGTGCAAAAAACCAAATTAGTGCACATCTCTCCAGTATTCAGCTTTCAACAGCCACGCCAGAAGCGTGAGGAAAGCCAGGAACAAAATGACCCAAACACCCAGGCTGGTGCGCTGCAAAGCGGCCGGCTCACCGACATAGGTCAAAAAGGCGGTCAGATCACGCACAGCGCGATCGTACTCTTCCACGCTCATGCTGCCCGGCGAGATCAATTCAAGGTGGGTCGCCTTACCGTCTTTATCGAACTCAGTAGCACGTTGAATGCCCTGCATTTCCCACAGCACGTTCGGCATGCTGGTGTTGGCCAGCATCTTGTTGTTCCAACCCGATGGGCGCGATTCGTCAACGTAAAACTCGTGCAAGAAGGTGTACAACCAATTCGGGCCGCCCGGCTTGGCGCGTGCAATCAAAGACAAATCCGGTGGCGCTTTACCCAACCATGCTTCGCCTTGCGCTTTATCCATTCCGAAGGTCATGGTGTCGCCGAACTTGGCGTTGCCGCGCAGCAAGTATTGCTCAACGTCCTCCTGACTCAGACCGAGGTCTTCGGCCATCCGCGAGTAGCGTTGAAACTTAAGCGAATGACAACCTGAGCAGTAGCTCATGAACAAGCCAGCACCGCGCTGCATTGCTGCTTTGTCGTCGAGATCTACGTTAGCCGCACGCATTTCACCGCCGCCGCTAGCGAAGGCCAGGACTGGTGCAAACAACAACGCAAGAAAGGAAAATCGAAACTTAGTCATGCGCACTCACCCGTTCCGGCACCGGCTTGGTCTTATCCATCGCGGACCAAATCGGCATCGTTATGAAGAAAAGGAAATAGAACAATGTGAACCCTCGTGCAAACCAGGTCTGCGTCGTCGAACCAGCTTGCAGACCCAACCAGGCCAGGCTCACGAAGCTGATCACGAACACGGTGATCATAAACTTGCTGATCGGGCCACGATAGCGCAACGCTTTTACCTTGCAGCGATCCAGCCACGGCAGCAGGAACAGAATCAACACCGCACCGCCCATCACCACCACGCCGAGGAACTTATCCGGAACCGCGCGCAACATGGCGTAGTACGGAGTGAAGTACCACACCGGCTTAATGTGCTCCGGGGTGACCATCGGATTGGCTTCGATGAAGTTATCGTATTCCAGGAACAGGTCACCGAAGGTCGGCGCGAAGAACAAAATAAACGCGGCGATGACCAGAAAGAAACAGGCACCGAAGAGGTCTTTAACGGTGTAATACGGATGGAACGGGATGCCATCAAGCGGCTTGCCCTTTTCATCTTTTTTCTTTTTGATATCGATGCCTTCCGGGTTATTTGAACCCACCTCATGCAGGGCGCCCAGATGCAGCACGACCAACAGCAGGATCACCAACGGCATTGCAATGACATGCAACGCGAAGAAGCGATTCAAGGTGGCGTCAGCAACTAAATAATCGCCGCGGATCCACTCGGTCAGTTCAGTACCCACAACCGGCACGGCGCCGAACAGGTTAATAATCACCTGCGCTCCGTGGTAGCTCATCTGGCCCCATGGCAACACATAACCCATAAACGCTTCGGCCATTAGCACCAGGAAGATCAAGGTACCAATCACCCAGACCAGTTCGCGCGGCTTCTGGTAGGAGCCGTACAACATGGCACGGAACATGTGCAGGTAAACCACGACGAAGAACAGCGATGCACCGGTGGAGTGCATGTAACGGATCACATATCCGAACTGCACGTCACGCATAATGTATTCAACCGAAGCAAAGGCCTCTGCCTCGCTGGGCTTGTAATGCATGGTCAGGAAAATGCCGGTAACGATCTGGTTCACCAGAACCAGCATCGCTAAGGACCCAAAGTAGTACCAGACGTTGAAGTTTTTCGGCGCGTAATACTCCGACATATGTTTCTTATATGCCGGCACAAAACCCGGAGCCCGTTCGGTGAACCAGCCCCACACGCCATCAATTGCACGATTAATCGGATTCATCAGGCGGCTCCCTCAGGCGCAACGCCCAGTTGAACAAGGTCTTCAGTCAAAAACTGATACGGCGGAACCTTTAGGTTTGACGGCGCAGGTGAGCCCTCGAATACGCGGCCGGCCAAATCGAAACGTGAGTTATGGCAGGGGCAGTAAAAGCCACCCGGCCATTTCGAGTCGAAGGGTTGCGGCGAAATCTGCGGCACATGCAACGGGATGCAGCCCAGGTGGGTGCAAAAAGCAACCAGAACGGCAATTTCCGGGCGATCCTTCAAGGTGCGCGTAGCATTCTTGGCAAATACCGGAGTTTGATCGGCATTTTCCGAATTGGCATCTTTCAGACGATCAAGATTCTCCTTCTTGCTCAACTCGGCCATCTGCGCATCGTTGCGTTTGAACACAAAGATCGGCTGACCGCGCCACTTGGTCGTAATTTTCGCGCCCGGCTGTTGATCAATCTTAGAAATATCTAATTCGACCGGAGCACCCGACGATTGCGCCTTGGCGCTGGGCTGCCAGCTTTTCATAAAGGCATAACCGGCAAAACCCGCACCGATTGCACCGACTGTTGCGGTGGTGTTCGTCAGGAAACGACGACGCCCCTCATTTACCTCTTCGTTGGCCATCCGGCACTCCGAAACTCGCTGATGTGAAGACAAACTCAGTAATCATCGGTATCCCGAGACGCAGATCCAAAGATTCTGAAAAGACGCGCAATTGTAGCGGAATGAAATGAGTTGCGACAACGCTAAGCCATATTTCGCTCTATCGAACGGCCAGGGCAGCCTGCGATGCGCGGTAGCGTTGAGCCAAAATAGTTACCCGTTCGACGTAACGCTGAGTCTCCGGGTATGGCGGTACGCCCTTGTAGCGATCGACTGCACCCTCACCCGCATTGTAAGCAGCAGCCGCCAGGGTCGTATCGTCATTGAAGCGGCGCAGCAGCCAACTCAAATAGCGCGTTCCACCACGAATATTCTGAGCGGCATCAAATACATCGCTCACGCTGAAGCGTTCCGCGGTTGCCGGAATTAACTGCATCAGACCCTGCGCGCCCTTATTGGACACGGCGTTGGGCCGAAACGCCGACTCGGCATGAATAATAGCCCGGACCAAGGCCCGATCCACGCCGAACTCGCGCGCCGCAGCATCAACCTCGTGGGCATAGGCGGTGTGGTTAAGCCTGACCGTACTGAAATCCACGCCAGGTAACGCCGCACAGGCATAGCAGGCCTCCACATAGCTAAAGACGGTTTGCACCGGCGCGCTGACATTTTGTGGCTTGATATTGGTGTACTGGGTGACCCCATCTCGCTCATATTTATAGATCGCGCCGCGACTGATGACCGTGCCGGCTCCCGCTGCGGGCGCGTTGAGGCTTTGTCCCGGACCGGCGCTGCGAAACTCAACCCGCTTTGCGGCCGAACTGTTCGCCGGCTGTGCGGCGGCCGCAGGCTGGCTGACCGCGGGCGAATCGTATCGGGCGGCGACTTTGCAATCGGCCCCTTTCACTTTTTCGGCGGATATATGCGAAACACCATCGCTGCCCACACAGCGATACAGGGTGCCTGCCTGCAGCCAGGAAGCAGCAAACAGTAGTGGTAGACACCATATTAGAGCGCGTTTCATTGCTGCAGTTTCCCTAATTGGGCGACAAAATCAAGCTTTCCGAGTACTTACGGCGGTTTTTTGATAGCTCGCTGTAGCGTTCGGGCGTACAATAATCGCCCACTCACCGGTACGGAATAAGCACCGCATGCCCGGCAAATTATTTATTAAAACGCACGGCTGTCAGATGAACGAGTACGACTCGGACAAGATGGCTGATGTATTGGCGGCCGAATATGGCCTGAGCTTGACCGACAACGAGGCCGAAGCCGACGTTATTCTGGTCAACACCTGCTCCATTCGCGAAAAAGCCCAGGAGAAGGTGTTTTCGCAGCTGGGTCGCTGGAAAAAGCTTAAGAAAATCAACGACAAGGTCATTATCGGCGTGGGCGGCTGTGTTGCCTCGCAGGAAGGCGAGGCGATCCTGAAGCGCGCGCCCTACGTGGACCTGGTATTCGGACCGCAGACCCTGCATCGCCTGCCGGCGATGATTGAAGCCAAACGCAGCACAGGTCAGTCGCAGGTTGATATCAGCTTTCCGGAAATCGAAAAATTCGATCGCCTGCCCGAGCCGCGTGCCGAAGGCCCGAGCGCGTTTGTGTCGATCATGGAAGGCTGCAGCAAATACTGCACATTCTGCGTGGTGCCCTACACCCGCGGCGAAGAAGTCAGCCGACCTTTTGAAGATGTCCTGCTCGAAGTGGCAAAGCTCGCTGAGCAAGGCGTTAAAGAAGTGAATTTGCTCGGACAGAATGTTAACGCCTATCGCTATGAGCTCGAAGATGGTTCTGTTGCCGACCTCGCGCTGTTGATTCGTGCGGTAGCCGAGATCCCCGGCATCGGTCGAATCCGCTACACCACCTCGCATCCGGTTGAATTCTCCGACTCACTGATCGAGGCGCACCGCGATGTCGATAAGCTGGCCTCGTATCTGCACTTACCGGTGCAGTCGGGCTCGGATCGCATCCTCTCAGCCATGAAACGCGGCCACACCGCGCTGGAATACAAAGCGAAAATTCGTAAATTGC
>CBDUOG010000013.1:0-38894 GCA_965368785.1 uncultured Gammaproteobacteria bacterium
GCGACGCTCATCTGGCTGAATTGCTCTAATTGGCTTTGTGTGGACAGCTTTGATTACAGTCGCATCGGCGATACCATTCGTTAATCAGCATCGGGCAGGAGAATAGAATGAGAGAGCAACAAAAAGGAATAACCCTATTGGGTTTTATGATTGTTCTGGTAATCGCAGGCTTTTTTGCCTTTCTAGCAATGCGATTTATTCCGGTGTACATGGAATATCACACGGTGAAGTCGGCTGTTAATGCGGAGGCCGAGGAATCCAAGCCGGCTAGTGTCAACGCAATGCGGCTGGGTATCATGCGTCGCTTATCGACCGACATCGCTGACTCGGTGAAACCTGAGCATTTTACGTTAGTGCAAGATGGGCGCAATACCAGCATTCGGGTGTACTACGAAGTGCGCAGGCCGCTTGCCTACAACGTAGAGTTTATCGCCACTTTCGATCACAGCGCGCCAATTCGCTGATCTGGTGAGCTGCTCGTGAACAACCTGTTTGGATATCGTTTTAAAGACGAGCAGCTACGTGAACAAGCACTTCGGCACCGCAGCGCCGGAGCGCCAAACAATGAGCGCCTGGAATTTCTGGGCGATTCGATTGTAAATTTGATTATCGCGGAAGCACTATTCAAAGCCTGGCCGAAGCTCGATGAAGGCGCTTTAACACGCGCTCGTGCGGGCCTGGTGCGCGAATCTTCGCTTGCTGAGGTCGCCAGAGAATTGCAGGTCGGGGCAGCCATTTTGCTGGGGCCCGGAGAGCTCAAAAGTGGCGGGCATCGCCGCGACTCCATTCTCGCCGACACCTTAGAGGCTTTGATCGGAGCGATTTATCTGGACTCCGATTATGCGACGTGCCGGGCAGCGGTGTTACCCTGGTTTGAAGCCAGCATTAGTGCTCTGCCATCCGGAAAAGTTGAAAAAGACCCGAAGTCACGGCTGCAAGAGTGGTTGCAGGCCAGGCAACTGGAGCGGCCTAGTTATAGCCTGATTGAGTCTATTGGACCTGATCATAATCAGACCTTCTTAGTTCGTTGCGAATTGATTGATCCGCTAATGACGGTACAGTGTACGGGTGCTTCTTTACGCGCAGCCGAACAGGCATGTGCTGAAGAGCTATTAAATGCATTGGATAACGCATGAACAATGAATCTGAAATTCCTCATCGCGCGGGCTTCGTCGCGGTCATTGGTCGGCCCAATGTCGGTAAATCGACATTAGTAAATGCCCTGGTCGGTGCCAAAGTAAGTATTGTTTCGCCCAAGCCGCAAACGACCCGCCATCGCTTATTGGGTGTGGCTACGTTTCAAGACGGCCAGATCGTTCTGGTCGATACGCCGGGTATTCACCGTGAGCAAAGCCGCGCAATGAACCGCATGATGAATCGTGCTGCGCGCGGAGCGGTTGCCGATGTGCATGTCGCGGTGCTGATGGTAGAAGCCGGTAAGTGGACAGAAGAGGATGGTTTAGCCTACGACGCGTTGGCTAATGCGGATGTGCCGATCGTATTAGTCATCAATAAGGTCGATAAGCTTGCCGACAAAGGCAGGCTCCTGCCGTTTATAGCGAAGATTACGCAGGATCGAAACTTTGTTTCGGTACACCCGGTTGCAGCTCGTAAGCAAGATGGCTTACGACCGTTGGTAACTAGCTTGATGGCTTTGTTACCGGAGTCTCCGCCGTTGTTTGGCGAAGATGAAATTACCGACAAAAGCGAACGATTCCTCGCTGGCGAATTGGTTCGGGAACAATTAATGCTGCGTCTTGGCCAGGAAGTGCCGTATTCAACCACCGTTGAGATCGAAAATTTTGAAGAAACCGAGAAGCTACTGAGCATCGCTGCGGTGGTTTGGGTCGAGCGCGAGAGTCAACGCCCAATCGTTATCGGTAAAGGCGGCTTGTTGATGAAGCAAATATCCACCGGTGCACGATTAAGCATGGAAAAGCTTTTCGGCAAAAAAGTGTTTCTCGAAGTCTGGTGCCGCGTTCGAGAGGGCTGGTCAGATGATGAAGCCGCTCTACGCAGGTTCGGATACAGCAATTAACAATGCGGGTTGAGGGTCAGCCCGCTTTCATTTTGCATGTGCGCGCATGGCGCGAAAGCAGCGCCTTAGTTGAAGCGCTTAGCGCGGACTATGGTCGTATCGCTTTAGTCGCACGCGGCATACGTGGTCCGAAGCAGCAACCGCAACGCGCCGCCCTGCAGGCTTTTCAGCTGGTGCAGCTCGATTTTCTGATGCGCGGCGAAATGGCGCGATTAATACGCGTCGAACCGATGGATGCCGCGCCCTTACTCCGCGGCGATGCATTGATGGCCGCATTTTATGCCAATGAGCTTTTGCTTAAGCTGGTGCCCAGACAGGATCCGTCTGCGCAGGTTTTTACCTGTTACGCACGACTGCGCCACGAGCTGGCGGCAACCAAGAATTTGGCCGGAACAATGCGCTTATTCGAGCGTGATTTGCTTGAGGCCTTGGGATTTGCCATTGACTTGCAGCGCGATAGCCGCAATCAAGTGATTGATCCGGATCAGTACTATCTCGTCGATCCTGAGTCCGGGTTCAGTTTAATTGCCGCCGGGCAGCCGCAGGCAGTTTCGGGCCGGGCGATTCGGGCATTGCAGGCATCGCAGACAGCGGATGCATCAACCCAACGGGATATGAAATCCATACTGCGTCAGTTGCTCGATCACCACCTGGGTCATAAAGGCATGAGCACGCGGCGTATTTTGCAGGATCTAGACGCTATGAGTCTGAGACCTCGGCGAGTGGAGGACTAGTCCAGATAGGACTGGAGCTGCTCGATCAGCGCGCGTTGCTTAGCAGAGTCATCGAGTTCTTGACTAAGATCGTCTATGAAATTCTGCAGCCTATGCGCTCCAACAAATGCTGCGGCGGACTTCAGCTTGTGCAACTCGGCGGCGAGCCGGGGATGCTCAGCGTTGCTCATGTAGCGCGTGAGGAGTTCCATTTGTGCAGGTAATTCTGCAATGAATAGTCCGCGCAACTTGCTAACCGCTTCGCTCGACCCGCCCAGGGCTTTTGCTGCTTCTTTGTCGTTCCATTTGGGCATTTCTTGATCGTGCAATAGCTGGTCTAGCGCCTGTCGCAGCCGGGCACTGTCGCAAGGCTTGGCCAGTAGGACGGTAGCCTCCAGGGCTGATATTCGTCGGCGAATGCCATCCTCTAAGTCAGCACTCAAGCAAATTGCAGGGGTCCGGTTGCCGGTGTTGCGGATAGCCTCAAGCAGGCCGGAGCCCTTACCATCACTGAGGTTTTCATCAAATACGAACGCGTCCGCCTCGAATGATTCCATCGCTATTTTCGCCGCCGCTATACTAGCTACAGCCATCACTTTGCAGCCAATGTCCTCAAGAGCTTGCAGCAGGAAGGCGCGACTAGTGGCATCATCTTCCATGAGTAGTAAGCGCACATTCATTCCGGAGTTACCCTGAGTCGATATGTTGGCAGCATGAATTGCAAATGGACGACTGGCAAGTTGATCGCTTTCATGTGCTTGGCACTCACGCTGTACGCGGGCAGCTTATCGGCGCGCCAACTAAAGGCGACTGCCGACCATATAAGCCTGCCAGACTCCCAGGTTCAAGGTCTTAGTTTGCAGGTGGATGTGAGCAATCCGGATGGATTGATGCTGCTACAAATGAATGTCGAAACGCTTCGAGTCAATCCGTTAAAGCGTAGTTTCCGAAAATTAGCGTGGCATTGCGCGCTAAAAAGATCGGCGCAGCAAGCTTGGAGTTGCGATGGCGAGTTGAGTATCCAAGGCATGCGAAAGCAGTTTCTTTCGGTGAGCATTGATAAAAACAACTGGCACGGGCAGTGGCGGGAAGGT
This sequence comes from uncultured Gammaproteobacteria bacterium, assembly GCA_965368785.1. Taxonomy (GTDB): domain Bacteria; phylum Pseudomonadota; class Gammaproteobacteria; order Xanthomonadales; family Xanthomonadaceae; genus Silanimonas. Next base: position 3,846 of record CBDUOG010000013.1, read on the forward strand.
GCGCGCAAAGTCTCGATTAAGGGCGACTTCGATAACGCGAATGAGATTCAGGCAATCGTGGAGTCGTTACCGCTTCAGTGGTTTTCTGAGCTGCTTAAGGAAAGCCTGCCGGATATTTCGATCAGTGGCGGAGAGCTTACGTCTACCGCGAAACTCTGGATTAGATCCGGCGGTCTGAGCTCGGTAAATGCGAGATTTCGAGTAGGCAAGCTCGGTTTTGAATCGAGTGACGGTTTGCTTGCGGCTGCCGGAATCGCCGGAAAGGGCGAGCTTTTCTACACAACTCAACCGACCCAGAACGTACGGCTGAGTGGCGAAATCGACGGTGGCGAATTTTTTGCCGATCCGATCTATGTTCCGCTACCGAAGGAACCCATCACGTTTGGTTTAACCGCGTCGTTGACACCTGATTCAGCCTGGCGTTTTGAGGATATTCAATGGCTTGATCACAGCGGGTTAATCGCCCGTGGTTCGCTGTCTTTGACCGCTGACAATGCCATTGATGCGATGGCCATGCAGGTAGAGTTTCCGAGTCTGGCCGTTGCTAAAGATCGGTATTTAAGCGGTATCCTAGCCCCGCTGGGTTTTTCGCAGATGGCGCTGTCCGGGCAGTCCCGGCTCGACTGGGTCCTGGAGGATGGTGAGCTCACTTCGATCGATTCCGATCTGATCGGAATTAGCGCAATTGACGCCAGTGGGCGTTTTGTTCTGGTTAACCTCAATGGCGATGTGTTTTGGTCGCGTGATGGAGCGCGCGCCCCCAGTTCAATTGAATGGGGAAGTGCGGCAATTTACGGTATCGGCTTTGCTCAGGGGCGCATGGACTTTATTAATACCGGCGAGTCATTGTTGCTGAGCAAGCCGACCGAAACCGCGGTTTTGGATGGCTCGCTAAAGCTTAACCGCTTGATCTGGACTCCCGCCAAACGCAACCAACCTTTGCGATTGGTATTGGGTATGGATTTGCGCGAACTGGATTTGAATTCTTTGTCGCAGCGATTAGGTTGGCCGCCGTTTAAGGGAACCTTGAGTGGCCGGATCCCGGCTGCACGGTATGAGAACAATCAGATCGTCTTTGAGGGCGGCTTGAACATTGACGTGTTTGATGGACAGGTAAGCATTCGTGAATTGGCTATGGAGCGACCGTTCGGTGTCGCGCCGACGTTGTCAGCCGATATCTCGATGTCTGATTTAGATTTGCAGCCACTCACCGAAGTGTTTGGTTTCGGTGAAATTACCGGTCGGCTTGATGGGCGCATCGATAATATTCGAATGGTCAATTGGACAGCGGTTGCTTTTGATGCCCGGTTTGATACCGATCGTTCGTGGAAAGGTAAGCGCCGTATCAGCCAACGTGCGGTGCGGGATATCTCCAGCGTGGGCGGAAGCGGGTTGATTGCCGGCCTGCAGAATCGAGCACTTTCGATTTTTTCCGAGTTTTCCTATGCGCAGATTGGCTTTGGCTGCCGCCTGCGTGACAACGTCTGTTTTATGGATGGCTTAGGTTCAGCTGGAGATGGTTATATCATTGTGCAAGGATCAGGATTGCCGCAGATTAATGTCGTGGGCTTCCGCAAACGGGTAGATTGGCCAACCTTGGTTGATCGACTGAAAGCGGCGACTCAGGGGCAGTCCCCTCAGATCAACTGACGGAGAAAAGTATGAATGTGTACAAATCAGTAAAGATGGCTACTCTCGCCGTATTGGTGATGCTTACGGCCTGTGTAACGATAAACGTATACTTCCCGGCCGCCGAGGCCGAAAGTGCGGCACGTGAATTCGTGAACCAGGTGCTGGGTGAAGAAGAAGCAAGTGCCCAGCCAAAACCGAATAACCCTTCGGCTTTTGTGCCGACGACTAATAAACCCGTCAGTACCCGCAGCTTCGTTGTGTTTGATCCGGTCGGCTTTTTTATCGGCACGGCGCATGCTCAGGAAAAGGCCAATATCAGCTTACGCACTCCGGCGATTCAGCAAATACAGTCGCGCATGACCGCGCGTATGTCATCCCAGTTAAGCCAGCACTTCGACAGCGGCGCGCTGGGCTTTACCCGCGATGGCATGATTGAACTACGCGACCCATCGGCCGTACCGCTGAAGGATCGAGTCGGTCTAAACGGCCAGGTTGCTGACGACAATCGAGACCGCAACGCCCTGTATCGCGAAGTGGCGGTGGCTAACGGTCACCCGGAATGGGAACCGCAAATCCGCGAGGTTTTTGCCGAGCAATGGCGTGAAGCGGCTCGTAGCGGTTGGTGGTATCAGGACCGCTCCGGAAGCTGGAAGCAAAAATAATTGAATAAGTGCGGCATTAAGGGCGCAGATTTGAGAAAATCTGCGCCCTTGTTCTTATAGATACCCGCACCGTGGCTCGAAAGCGTTTAGACAAAGACTTCCTCGCAACTGTCGATGGCCTGTCACATGATGGCAGAGGTGTTGCGCGTAAAGACGGCAAAGCGGTTTTTATAACTGGCGCATTAGTCGGTGAAACGGTTCGCGCAAAGCAGGTCGCGCACGGCAGGCATTACGATGAAGCAGTGACTTTGGAAGTGATGGAAGCATCCGCTGACCGCGTCATTCCCAAATGCGTGCATTACGAGCAATGTTCGGGCTGTGTGCTACAGCACTTGGAGCCAACTCAGCAGATTGTTGCCAAACACAGTGTATTAAAAGAAAACTTCACACGGATTGGGCAGGTGGAGCCGAAAGAATATTTTGAACCCATCCGGATGGGGAATTGGCAGTATCGTCGTAAAGGACGGTTTTCGGTTCGTTGGGTTGAAAAGAAAGACAGAGCGGTGGTTGGATTTCGTGAAACGAACCCGAAGTTTGTAGCGGACCTTCAATATTGCGAAACAGTCGTTCCACAGGTCGCTGCGCAGATTGCACCGCTGGCACAAATGGTGTCGCAGCTTGAAGCCAAACGGAGCATTCCGCAAATCGAGTTCATTTGCGGCGATGCGGGAGTGGCTTTTGTTGTGCGCCACTTGCAGGATTTGTCAGTCATCGATCTGCAGCTGTTGCGTGACTATGAGGCTCAATCCGGTTCGCAGATCTACTTACAAAGCGGGGGGACGGACTCGGTGCGACCGCTGTCACCGCCCGCAAGTCAGCTGTATTTTGATTTGAGCGCACACGGGATTCGACTGAACTTTGAGCCGCTGGACTTTATTCAAGTCAATGCGGCACTCAATGAGCAGATGATTTCACGCGCGATCGAACTACTGGCGCCGGGCAAACAGGATCGGATCCTTGATTTGTTTTGCGGACTGGGCAACTTCACCTTGCCGTTGGCAAAACACTCCGATCACGTGGTCGGGGTCGAAGGTGACGCCGGGTTAATTGCTCGGGCTCGCGCAAACGCGCAACTCAACAAGTTGAATCAAGTACAGTTTTTCTGCGCTGATTTGGCTAAAGACCTTCGAGGCGAGCCGTGGATGGCGCAGGGCATTAATAAACTTTTACTTGATCCGCCACGTGCCGGTGCCGCAGAAGTATTAGCGCAATTTCCGCTAAAACAAATCGAAAAAATTGTTTATGTGTCGTGCCATCCGGCGTCACTGGCCCGCGATGCTGGATTCCTGGTTCGCGAGCGTGGATTTAAGCTAGTCGGTGCAGGGGTGATGGATATGTTTCCGCACACGGCACATGTTGAGTCTATTGCGGTTTTTGAGAGATAAAACTAAATGGCGATTGAGATTGAACGCAAATTCTTATTAAAAAACGATGAGTGGCGCGATGAAGTGTCGCTCAGTAAGCAAATGCTCCAGGCTTACCTAACAGCGGCTGCGGATTCTGATTCCGAGAAAATCAAGTCATCGGTGAGGATTAGAATTTGCGATCAACAGGCCTGGCTGAACATAAAAGCTGCCGTTAAAGGTGTTTCGCGCAGCGAGTTTGAGTATGAGATACCGCTTGAGGATGCGCAGGCAATGCGTGAGCTATGCGTAGGCCTGAGCGTTGAAAAAACCCGCCACTACATAATCCATGATGGACTGACATGGGAGATAGACGAATTCTCCGGGGCCAATCAGGGGCTGATTGTGGCTGAGGTAGAACTCGAAAGCGCCGACCAGGACTTTGTAAAGCCATCCTGGTTAGGTGCCGAGGTCAGCGATCAGCAGAAGTACTACAATGCAGCACTGGCAAAGCGACCGTTTGCCCAGTGGTCGAATCGGGAGCGTTAAGGATGTTAGTGATCGGAATAGCGGGTTGTCGCATTGAACAATCTGAGCGCAGCTGGCTGCAACATCCGGCTGTAAGCGGGGTGATTTTGTTTTCTCGAAATTTCGCCAGCCGTGATCAGGTCACCGATTTGGTCGCGCAGATCAGAGATGTCGCCAAGCGCCCGATCGTGATTTGCGTTGATCAGGAGGGTGGGCCAGTTCAGCGATTTAGGGACGGGTTTACGCCACTGCCGGCGCTGTGTCGATTCGGCGAGGCATACGATCTAGATCCGCAGGCCGCTCTGCATGAAGCACACGAGCACGCATGGCTGATGGCCAGCGAGATTCGCGCGTTGGATATTGACCTGAGTTTCGCGCCGGTGGTCGACTTAGGGCGCGGCAATCGCGCAATTGGCACGAGAGCATTTCATGCCGAGCCCAAGCTGGTGGCCGAGTTTACCCAAGCCTATGTTGCTGGAATGCATGAGGCGGGAATGGCTGCAACAGTCAAGCACTTTCCGGGGCACGGATCCGTGCTTGAGGATACTCACTTTGACGATGCAGTCGATCCCAGGGCCTTAGCGATTATCGAGAAGGAAGATTTGCTGCCATTTGCCGCGGGTATTCAAGCCGGCGCTGAGGCAGTGATGATGGCTCATGTTTGTTATCCGGCAATTGATAAAGATCCGGCCGGCTATTCGCAATTTTGGATACGCGAAGTTCTGCGCAATCGAATGGGGTTCAAGGGTGTAGTATTCTCAGACGACATCGGTATGGCCGCAGCCAAGTCTGCCGGGGGAGTAGAAGCGCGTTTGTATGCGCATCTGGACAGCGGCTGTGATGCTGTGCTGGTCTGCGCACCGGAACTGGTTGAAGAAAGTTTGATTGCCATGGATCGTGCGCCGCAGTTTTCCGTGCAGTCACTGGATTCTCTAATGGGTAAATCACCATTGTCTTGGGATGTGATGGTTGCTGATGAGCGTTATCAACGGTTACACAAGCACTTCTTGGCCGCTCGGCCGGTAACGGGAATCGCCTGATGCAAGACACATTGGCCGCCGCCATAAAAAATTCTGACGTGCTTTTCGAGCGCGGTTACATTGAGCGCTGTATCGAAAATATGGCTTTAGCAATAAGTCGTGATTACGAGGGTGACCGCCCGGTTTATTTAACGGTCATGCACGGCGGCATGCTGTTCTCGAGCTTATTGGCTTTAGAGCTCAGCGTCGATCCTGATTTTGATTATCTGCACGCAACTCGATATCGCGGACAAATGGTGGGGTCAGGCCTGGCTTGGCTGCATCGGCCGGAGACGCCACTGCAGGGACGACGTGTGCTAATCGTTGACGATATTCTCGATGAAGGGCATACGCTACGTGCGATCCGCAATTGGTGCGAGGATGCCGGCGCTGCCGATGTGCGGGTCGCTGTCCTGGCAGAAAAAATTCATGATCGACGCGTAGAGGGCGCATTTGCCGAATACATCGGTCTCGAAGTGCCCGATCGTTACGTGTTTGGTTTTGGCATGGACTTTAACGAACAGGGCCGCAATCTACCCGCAATTTATGCGCTGCGGGAAGAAGTATGAGCCATATCGATTTCGCGATCATCGGCGGTACCGGGCTTTATCGAGTTGCACAGCTGGAAGATGTACAGTCGCATGAGCTTGAAACGCCCTATGGACTGCCATCAGCTCCACTGCGAGCCGGCCTGTTAAACAATCATCGAGTCGCATTTATTGCCCGGCACGGTGAAGTGCATGCGTTACCTCCACATCGGGTCAATTACCGCGCCAATCTTTGGGCCTTAAAAGAGCTGGGTGCCAAACAGATTGTTGCGGTCAATTCCGTTGGTGGTATCACGGCTGAGTATGGGCCGGGTGTTCTGGCATGCCCCGATCAACTCATTGATTACACCGCAGGTCGCTTAAACAGTTTCTGGGACGGCGAGGGTGAGCCGGTGCATATTGACTTCTCCGAACCCTACAGTGCCAGTTTACGCGCCCGTATTTTACAGGCTGCGACAGATTGTACGCTCAGTATTGTTGATGGAGGATGCTACGCAGCGACCCAGGGGCCGCGACTGGAGTCACGCGCTGAAGTTTCGCGTTTGAAGCGAGACGGCTGCGATTTGGTGGGAATGACCGGGATGCCGGAAGCGGCACTTGCTCGAGAGCTGGGGCTTGATTACGCCTGCCTTGCGATCGTTGCGAATTGGGCTGCAGGATGTGCTGCAGATGACGAAGTAATCACCATGGAAATGGTGTTGAAAAACATGCACGAGGCAACCCAGCAACTGCCTGAGTTATTTGCAGCGTTATGACCGGCTACTGGTGGGACTAATCGCTCCGGTGTCAAATTGCAGGCGCGCTAATTCGGCATAAAGACCATTTTCACGCATCAGCTCGTGGTGGGTTCCAACCGCAACAATTTTGCCCTGATCCATAACGACAATCCGGTCTGCCTTAAGCACAGTGGCAAGGCGATGGGCAATAACCAGGGTTGTCCGATTCTGCATCAAGCGCTCCAGCGCTTTTTGAATAGCGTGCTCGCTTTGCGCGTCAAGCGCCGATGTCGCTTCATCAAGCAACAAAATTTCAGCGTCTTTTAGGACTGCCCGGGCAATTGCGATGCGTTGTTGCTGGCCACCCGAAAGGCGCGCGCCGCGCTCGCCGAGTTCGCTGGCATAGCCCTCGGGTAGTGACTGGATAAATTCATGCGCTTCAGCGTCTCGTGCGGCATCAAATATCGCTTGCTCCGGCTTATTCAAATCGCCATAACGAATGTTGTCATAAGCTGAGGCTGCGAAAATGACCGGGTCCTGCGGAACCACTGCGATGCTTTCGCGCACCCGGCGTAACTCGACGTTTCGCAGATCAATGTCATCGATGTTTATGCGTCCGGATTTCGGGTCATGGAATCGCATCAATAACTGCAAGACGGTACTTTTGCCGGCGCCTGACGGGCCGACCAGAGCGACCGTCTCACCCGGCTTAATCGATAATGAAAAATCTGTGAGCGCGGCCTGATCGGGCCGGCTGGGGTAGAAAAACGTCACGTGTTCAAAGTGGATTCTCCCTTCGAGCGTGTCCGGTAGCGATAAAGGCGCGGTTGCGTTTTGCACGACTGCGGATTCTTGTAATAGATCCGTGATCCGTTGCATTCCACCCGACGCGCGCTGCACTTCCGTCCAAACCTCGGTTAATGCGCCCACTGAGCCAGCACCGATGAGGGCATAGACCATAAATTGAACCAGCGTACCGGCCGACATGCTTCCCGCAGCGACATCGTGAGCACCGACCCACAACACGAACGTAATGGCACCGAAAAACAAGATGATCACGATCATGGTCAACAAGGCTTGCAGGCGAATACGTTTTCGCGCTGCCGCGAGTGCCTGCGTAATTGCTGTGGCGTAACGGCTCTGTTCAAAGAGCTCGCGCGCATAGCTTTGCACGGTATGCATGGCGCCTAATGTTTCACCCGCCCGGGCATTGGCATCGGCCAGTTTGTTTTGTGCTTTTTCACTGGCTTTGCGAACCCGCCGGCCCGATAGCGCGATGGGCAAAACGATCAGCGGAATGCCGATCAGGGCAATGCCGGCGAGGCGGGGGCTGGTAACGGCAAGCATGATTGCGCTACCGAAAACGGTAACAATGCTGCGCACTGCCACCGACATCGAAGAGCCTACGACGCTACGCAACAATTCGGTATCGGTCGAAAGACGTGAGAGCAGTTCGCTACTGCGCGATCGGTCATAGAACGCCAGATCCAGATTGAGTAGATGGTTATATAAACGCGTACGCAAATCTGCGACTACGCGCTCGCCCAGTAACGAGACAACGTAGAAACGCGCAGCAGTTGCGAGTGCCAGTACCGTAGCGACTAAAAACAGCAACATAAACCAGCGGTCAATTTGTCCGCTTTGCTTGAAGCCCTCGTCAATGACCATTTTGACTGCGATTGGCAGTGATAGTGTCGCTGTTGACGAGACCGCTAACGCAATAATCCATGCCCATATCAACCGGCTGTGAGCTCGAAGCATCGGCATAAGTTCGCGCAGGGCTGACATTTTCTGCAAAGCGGAAGCTTTGTCTTGTGCTGGGTTGCTTTGATTAGTGTCGCTTTCGCTCATGATTCTCACTTAAGCCTTGGCTTGGTATTGTCTGACTCGTGCCTGGCCGCGGGTGAGTTCAGTGATTCGATCAGTAAAGCTCTGTAAAGAGACTTGCGCAATTTTAATCTGTATTTGCACGCCGTGGGGCGTAAATATCTCCGACGTCTTGTGTGCGGCATACTGATCGATAAGCGCATGGACCGAGGCGCTGTGATCGAATCCGGTCTCCACTGTGATGTGCGCCTCAAGCACTAACTCTATAGTGTCTTCGCTGCGCAGGCATTGTGCGGCTGCTCCACCGTAGGCGCGTGCGAGGCCGCCGGCACCTAGTTTTATGCCACCAAACCAGCGGCTGACCAACACCACAACTTGATCCATTTGTTGCGCATCGATTGCCGCAAGTATCGGTCGGCCGGCGGTGCCGGATGGCTCGCCATCATCAAAGGAACGGTAAATCGCGCCGCAGCGAAATGCCCAGCAATTATGATTGGCTGAATGATCACTATGCTCAGTTATGAAGTTCATTGCCTGATCGGCGCTACTGACCGGCGCAGCGCGGGCCAAGTGACGGCTCTTTTTCACTTCCAGCATGAAGTGGCTAACGGTTCGCAACGTGTACATGGTTTAACGCAACAGGTTGCGCAGGTCTTCGGGGATTTCAATCTCGGGATTGTCTCGCTTGAGTTTTAAAAGCAAATTCCTGGCTTCCAATCGTTGACCGCGTGCGATGAGCCTGCGAACTTCCTGCAGGCTCCGGTCAACTTCATCCCGCACGCGGCTGGCTTCGTCGTTAGCCATGCGTGAACCGCTGACATTCAATTCTGACTCCTGGCTCATCGACATGGCAGCGCTGTCAGCCATTGATTCTCGCTGCGAGGTCTCGGCCTGATTAGCTTGAGCTCGCGCCTGTTCTGCTCGTTGCTGTGCAGCGCTGGGACGCTCGAGCGCCAGTTTCTCGGTGGGCGAGGAGGGCCCGGCGGAATCAGTCGGGGCCGCCGCAGGCATAGCGCTCGGGCGCGCTCGCTGTGCGGTAGCTCGCTTCGCGCTCTCAGAGCCCGGACTGGTTTGAGTTCGCTCCGGCGGCGGAGCTGTCGTATTCACGACGTCAGATTGAACCGTGCGATCTGCGGAGCTCTCGAGCAATTCAACTTCCATGCGCGAACTGGCTGGTTGTTCCGAGCTCTCGCTGAGCACTGAATCCGATTCCGTGCTGTTAGGCAAAATGCCAAAGTAGGGTTGAATCTGCCAAACCAGGGTCGCGGCGATCACACTGGAGGCCGCAAGGCCTAAAGGCACAAACCAACGCCCGCGTCTGGATTTCACCGGCAGTGGCTCGGCGGCTTCGCTGGCCATGGCGAGTATTGCCCGATCAATACGTTCTGAGGGCTGTGCCGAGCTTAGCGCGCGCAGCTGCGCTGCCAGATTTTGTTCCTCTTGATCGAGAGGGGATTCAGGCTTGTGGCTGTTCATCACGCTCTCCAACAGAAGACGAGGGGGCTAAAGAGGTTTTGAGCTGTTGCTTCAGCTTGCTCATTGCGTAGCGCAGCCTACTTTTGGCGGTTTCAAGGCCAACCCCGGTAACTTCTGCTATTTGTTCTAATGACATGGATTGTTCCAGGCGCAGCAAAATTGCCTCGCGCTGATCTGGCGGCAGGCATTCCAGTGCGATTTGTAATCGTCTCCGTTGTTCAAACGTAGATAGGGTCTGTTCGGGGCTAGTTTCTTCGACAATGCTGTCAATGCGCTGTTCGGCGTCATCGGGGGCAGTCGGTCTGATCGCCTGTGCCCGCCAGTGGTCGGCGAGGCGATTTGAGGCAATTTGGAACAGCCATGTAGTGAACTTGGCCTCTACCCGATACCTCAGACGGGCACTAATCAGCTTCTGCCAGACATCCTGGAAAAGATCTTCTGCCAGCGACTGTTGTCGAACCTGTCTGAGAATATGTCGAAATAGACTTTGTCGATGGCGCAGGTACAGCGACTCGAAGGCAGCAACGTCGCCCGCAGCGTAATCCAGCATCAATTGTTCGTCGCTGCGATCTAAATCCATCGGTCTAGACTATCCGCAATTGCCTGTCTGAATCTAGGGCAGTACAGATTGAGCCGGGCCGGTCCGCGTCTAGCGCTTGGGCGGATCGGTAAACATCGGCATAATCTCAGGCCATGAACACGATTGTGACCAGCACCTTTAAAACACCTTTAGGCGAGCTGATTCTGGGCGTTTATGAGCAACAGTTGTGCTTGTGTGATTGGAAGTATCGCAGAACGCGCAGCGTCATCGATCAACGGATCACCACGCAACTTAAAGCCCGATTCGTCGAGGGCGATGATCCCCTGTTGAACGCGGCGAAAACGCAGATACAAGAATATTTCGCACAGAAACGAAGGCGCTTTGACATTCCGCTCTTGCTTGTCGGCGATGCACGGCAAATACATGTTTGGGAAGTGTTGATACAGATCCCATTCGGTCAGACGACTAATTACCAACGCATAGCTGACTCGTTGCAGAGCGAGCGGTCGGTGCATGCCGTCGCGCGCGCAAACGGCGCCAACGCGCTGGCCATAATGGTGCCGTGCCATCGGGTCCTGGGCGTAAATGAGGAGCTGCTGGCATACGGCGGCGGGCTAAGGGCTAAGAAGCGACTGCTGCTGCTCGAACAACAGGCCTTTGCTTTTTGATTGAGCAAAGCGCCCAATCGCAAGCAGCGTCAGAACGGGTATTATGAGGCGTCGTTTTGGAGGGCTTGCCCATGACCATGTTGAAGCTTTTTTATGCGCCCGGCTCTGCGAGCCTGGCGGTGCACTGGTTGCTGCTGGAGGCGCGTATCGCGCACAGCCTGCATAAAGTCGATCTAAAAGCCAAAGAGCACAAGACGGCTGAGTACCTGCGGATGAATCCTGTCGGAGTGGTGCCGACGCTTATGATCAATGACAGGCCTATGGGCGAATCTGCGGCAATCGTGGTCTGGTTAGCCGATGAGTACGCCGCGAATAAACTGGCGCCATCAATCGGGCACATCAATCGATCCGCTTATTTGCGGTGGATGTTCTTTTGCGCCAACACGTTGCAACCCGCTTTCCGCCACTGGTTTTATCCGAATGAAGCTGCCGGGGAAACGTGTGCGGTGGCGGCAAAACAAGTCGCGCAAAATAAAGTCGAAGCGGGCTGGGAATTGGTGTCAGAACATTTTGCCGATGGCCGGGCGTATTTGCTCGGTGAGCACTTATCCGCCGCAGACTTAATGCTGGCGATGCTTATGCGCTGGTCACGTAATTTTCCGAGACCGGCGACCGCTTTCCCGCACCTGATGGCCTTTGCGGATCGCATGCGCTCATTAGAGTCATTCAAGCGTCTGTGCGAAATCGAAGAGCTCACCGAATGGTGCGATTTGGGCTCGTAGCGAGAAATCGGTGACGGATTAGTGATGCATCGGTCTAAGTCACGTAAAATTGACCTTCCTAACGCAGTACTCGTTGAACAGGCCACTCGTGAGCACAATTAAGCAAGAAGATTTCATTCAGAGCATTGCTGATGCACTACAGTTCATTAGCTACTACCACCCGGTGGATTACATCCGCAATTTGGCAGCGGCATATGAAAAAGAGCAAAGCCCTTCTGCCAAAGATGCCATAGCGCAAATTCTGATTAACTCAAGGATGTGCGCTGAGGGTCACCGCCCGATATGTCAGGATACGGGCATCGTGACTGTGTTCTTGAAAATTGGCATGAACTTGCGCTGGCAGTCGACGATGTCGGTCGAGGATATGGTTAATGAAGGCGTGCGTCGCGCTTATTTGCATCCTGACAACAAACTGCGCGCATCCATTTTGAGCGATCCCGCCGGGAAGCGTAAGAATACTGGTGACAACACACCTGCTGTGATCCATATGAGCTTGGTGCCGGGTGACCTGCTTGATGTGACCGTTGCAGCCAAGGGCGGTGGATCAGAAGCAAAGTCTAAGTTCGCCATGCTCAATCCATCGGATTCAATCGTCGATTGGGTATTGAAGACCGTTCCGACAATGGGTGCGGGCTGGTGTCCGCCCGGAATGCTCGGTATTGGAATCGGCGGTACGGCAGAAAAAGCCATGCTGATGGCGAAAGAGTCCTTGATGGAGCCCATCGATATTCAGGACTTGTTGGCTCGAGGTCCGTCCAATCGGTCTGAAGAGCTGCGTCTCGAGCTGTTTGAAAAGGTCAACGCACTCGGAATCGGCGCACAGGGCCTCGGCGGCCTGACTACGGTATTGGACATCAAGGTTTATGACTATCCGACCCACGCTGCCAATTTACCGGTTGCAATGATCCCGAACTGTGCGGCGACACGTCACGCTCATTTTGTAATGGATGGAAGCGGACCTGTTCAGTTGCAGGCGCCTTCATTGCAGGATTGGCCAGAGCTGACCTATGACACATCGAAGGGGCGCAGGGTTAATTTAGATGGAATTAGTAAAGCAGACGTACAAAACTGGAAGCCTGGCGAAGTTCTGCTTTTGTCGGGCAAGCTGTTAACGGGTCGGGACGCCGCTCACAAGCGCATCGTTGACTATTTGAATCGCGGCGAAAAACTGCCGGTCGATTTCACCGGTAAGTTCATTTATTACGTGGGTCCGGTTGATCCGGTTCGCGACGAAGCAGTGGGTCCGGCTGGCCCGACCACGGCTACGCGAATGGATAAATTTACCGATCAGGTTTTAAGTGAAACCGGCCTGTTCGGGATGGTCGGAAAGGCCGAGCGTGGGCCGATTGCTATCGAGTCAATTAAAAAACATCAGTCTGCCTATCTGATTGCGGTCGGTGGCGCAGCGTATCTGGTGTCGAAAGCAATCAAAAAAGCCAGAGTTCTGGCTTTTGAAGATTTGGGCATGGAGGCCATCTATGAGTTTGAAGTAGAGGACATGCCGGTCACCGTAGCGGTCGACTCACGCGGTGAATCGGTACACAAAACGGGCCCGCGCGAGTGGCAGGCTAAAATCGGAAAGATCCCGGTGGTGCTGGAGTAGGGGCCCGCCCAGACACGGGTGTCTGGGCAATGACTGCGGTCTTATCCTCAGCCGCAGCGTCGCCACCGCACCGGCGGATTGCTGCCCTGTGGCATCTGAAATTGTAAGCGCGAAAACTCTAATTCCTGACTCTGCTGTAATAGCACGCAGACACTAGGAATCAATGTGTCGATCGCGCTGGCATCTTTGAGTGCAATATTAAGTGTACTTGAACTCATCCAGCTGGCATGCTCGACGCCGGCTTGGCTAGCTACCGTGCGTGCAACTTCAGCGCGCAGTCGAGGCAATGACTGTGCATCGGTGTCGATCGTTTCAACCGCCGGGTCTGTGGGCTGGTTAGCGGCAACATCGGCTGGTAGTGCCGCGGCTTGAGAATCAGGCGACGCCGTAGCAACTGGAGTAATCGCTGCCACTTGCATGGGTTTAGTTTGCTCTGTGGGTTCAGAGCCACCGACCAACTGCTCTACCGTACTGCGGAAATCAGCTAAGGCGTGCGACACAGCCAAATACACGACGAGTCCTGCCAGAACGCTGGCCAAGCCACTTAACCATAATTGTTTGCGGGTTTTGTCGCGCGCCTGTTTGGCCGATGACTCTCGAATAATGTCGGAAACAACCGGTCGAACCATTTGCCAGAATCCATGACCGTCGAGTAGCTCCAGATTCGCCCGTCCAGCCAATGCGACTGCCGACACTTCGGTGCTGCCTAGAGTTGCCAGAATGCCGGACTCGACGCCTGCAAGGGACATCGCATTAAACATCTCACGTGTTGCGTCATCGCCGATCTTGTATGCGGTCCCGTGCTTGTAGCAAAGCAGAATTTTCTTATCTGGAGTTGAGAGCAGGAATTCCGAACTGTTATCGCTGCCAATGCTTTGGTTCTGTGTGTCGATGAGCCCACGCTTTTGAAGGGCACCGAGCAAGAGGGCAGCGCATTCTCTCCATTTAAGCGCCGCAAGTGCCTGGACGCCGGCTTTGGACTCTTCGCGCGAACGCAAAACAACGCCAAACCACCATCCGCCCGCACTGGCAAGTACCAGTGCCGTGACCAACGGCCATAGAAGCTCGTTCGAAATCATGTTGTCCATTCCCCGATAATTTTCAATGCAAACGCAAACTGCTTACCATTTCGGCCTTGAAGCACACCTTAGATTAGGTCATTTCATTCCAACTGTGCGGTCGGAGAATCAAAATGGTGATGGATTAACCTGAATTGACAAACCTGCAATAGAACCCGTGTCCGGACAAAGTCGAAGATGTGGGGCCAATTTGCGCTGCGACCCCGTTTCCATGCCCGCATCACGAGGGACGAACAGCGTGGTTCCTCGCGCCTTAAGCGGAGTATCTGTGTTAGATTCGCCCGCTGGAGGCATGATGCGAATACATTTTCCCGGTGGCGAACATAGGGATCACCTGCTCAGTCGCGGTCAGGTCGCGATCGGCAGTGCGCCTGGCAGTGGTGGCTTGTTAATACAGGGTCGTCAACTATCAGCGATCCATGCAGTATTCGCGGCCGATCGGCGCGGATTCTGGTTAACCGTGCCCGATGGCTCGCGCGGGGTTCATGTCAATGCCCGACAAATTCACCGTCTCGCGTTTTTGCGTCTAGGCGATCTGGTGTGTATCGGCGATGTACACGCCCGCATCGTCGCCGAATCAGATTCTGGTCAGCCAGTTGGCCCGGTGCGCCCAGCGGATTCCGAACCCGGCGCCGAAAATCGGTATCGTGCGGCTCTGCGTGGCCTTTCCGGGGCCTGGTGCGGCAAAGTGCTTTCCCTGCGCCAGGATCGCAGCATGGGTCGTGCAGCCAGTTGCGATGTTCGCATCGAAGAATCTGGAGTCGATGAGCGTCATGTAAATATTGTGGTGCGCGGATCGCGAATATTGCTCCGGTGCCAAAATTCCAATTCCCATGTGCTACTCAATGGTGTGGTAGTGACCGAGGCCCAGCTAAATTCGGGTGACCAAATTCAGGTTGGCTCGGAGCGATTCCTCATTGAGGCACCTGGATTCTCGATTGTTAAGAAAGCAGCCAAGACCGAATCAAGCCCACTATCGTCCCCGGGAATTCCGGTCAATGTCAGTCACGTCAGCGACAGTGCGCAGATAGCAAAAACTAACGCCGATACTAAGGGCATGATCTGGCTGATTGCGGCAGCTATGGTGCTTGCTGCGGCGATTACCGGCCTGTTGTTGTATTCACCTTCGTAGCCGGTGTTTTTTTACCGATCACCCGGCTGGCCAACAATACAAACAGAATCGTGATGTAAATTAGCGGTTCGGTCACATCTGCTTTTGCCAACCAGTAAAAGTGCAGAGTAGCCAATGTTGCGGCAATGTAGGCCGCGCGGTGCAACACAATCCACTTTTTCCCCAACCGTCTGATCCAGCCCTTGGTGGAGGTAATTGCTAACGGCAGCAAAAGCAGCCAGGCAAGAAATCCGACCGTGATAAATGGCCTTTTGACGATGTC
The DNA here is from genome assembly GCA_965368785.1 of uncultured Gammaproteobacteria bacterium. Classification (GTDB taxonomy): domain Bacteria; phylum Pseudomonadota; class Gammaproteobacteria; order Xanthomonadales; family Xanthomonadaceae; genus Silanimonas. The sequence continues at coordinate 19,604 of CBDUOG010000013.1, forward strand.
AGAAAACAATTCCTGCCAGTAAATCCCCAGATCAAGAAACACGTAGATGCTCAGATGCACGCTGGCATAAAAGAATGCCCATAGACCCAAAAGACGGCGGAACTGAATCGGTTTCGCGCTGCCAATGGCTCGGCGCAGGGGCGTCATCGCCAGACACAGCAGCAGTAGCCGGAGCGCCCATTCGCCGCTGGCGTGGGTTAGTTCGGCGATAGGATCAGCGCCAAGCATTCCCAGAGCGATGCGGTAGCCCCAAAGGAACAAAGGGATAGCGCACAGTAAGTGCGCGAGCAAGCGCGACCATGATGAAATCAATGTATACCCCTAAAACCAGCGTTTCAGATCCATTCCCGAATACAGTGCCGCAACTTGCTTGTCATAGCCATTGAACAGGCGCGTTTCGATCCGGCTGGCGAAGATTCGACTGCCCGTACCCGACAAACGCCGTTCACTGCGTTGGCTCCAGCGGGGATGGTCAACGCCCGGATTTACATTGGAATAAAAGCCGTACTCACTGGGTTGCGACATATTCCAACTGGTCTCAGGCATGCTCGATTGGAAGCGAATGTCATTTATCGACTTTATGCTCTTAAATCCATATTTCCAGGGCACTAAAAGTCGAATCGGCGCGCCATTCTGGTTTGCCAGGGGTTTGCCGTACATGCCGGTGGCAAGCAAGGTCAGTGGATGCGTAGCTTCGTCCATGCGCAATCCTTCGCGGTACGGCCACTCCAAGGTTCGGCTACGGACTCCGCGCATTTGCTTCGGGTCGGCCAATGTTCTAAACGCGACATAGCCGGCAGAGGGGTCCGGGTTCAGGCGATCAAGCAAGTCCTTGAGCATCACTCCCTGCCATGGAATGACCATCGACCAGCCTTCGACGCAGCGTAGGCGATACGTACGGGAAACCAGCGGTAAGCCCTTGAGCAATTCAGCCAAATTGAATTGGCCATCGCTATCCTTGCTGCCGCTGACACGAATATCCCAGGGCTGCGTGATTAGGCTGGAGGCATATGAAGCCGGGTCAGACTTACCCGTGCCGAATTCGTAAAAGTTGTTGTACGAAGTAGCGTCCTCAAAAGTAGTCAGCTCTTCAGCTGTGGAGAAGCCATCCGCGCTTTCAGGGGTCGACAGCTCAAGACCCGATGCTTCAATTTCGGACCCACATCCGGAGGCGATTACCGCGCTTGCAGCTATTCCTGACTTGATAAGCAGACGGCGATTGGTATAGATGAACTCGGGCGTGATCGCTTCGCCGGTGTCGAGCGAGGCGTCTACCGGGCGGCCTGTTTGTTGCGGGGCGGTCATTTCGGATTCCTTAATGCGTTGATCCAGCTTGGGTGTACGCGATTAGTTCAACAAGTACTGCACATTGCCTACCCAACATAAATGAAGCAAATATTTTTTGCGTGAAAGCGCCGTGACATTCTGGCGTTTGTTAGCATTGGAGCTTGAATACAGGGAGATAGTTCAATGTCGCGAGCGTTTAATTTTAGTGCCGGTCCGGCTGCATTGCCCGATCCGGTTCTGCAGCAAGCAAAAGAAGAATTGCTTGAATGGCAGACAGAGCGCGCCTCGGTGATGGAGGTTTCTCACAGGGGGCCGGCGTTTATCAAATGCGCTGAACAAGCTGAAGCAAACCTGCGATCGTTGATGTCGGTACCTGATGATTATGCGGTGTTGTTTTTGCAGGGCGGGGCGACCATGCAGTTTCCCCTGATTCCGATGAATTTCGCAGAAGCCGGACAGGTTGCGGACTACGTTATTACCGGTGCCTGGAGCAAAAAAGCTGCAGCGGAAGCCAGGGTGAATTGTTCGGTGCATGTGGCCGCTGATACTCAAGCAACTAACTACACGCGTTTACCAGCCGCTTCTGAGTATCAGTTTGATACTAGCGCCGCCTATGTGCATCTGGCAGGAAATGAAACCATTCATGGAACCGAATTTCAGCAGATGCCTAGCACCGGTGCTGTCCCTCTAGTAGCCGACTTGTCGTCCTCGATTCTGTCGCGGCAGATCGATGTTCTCCAGTATGGCGCGATCTACGGCGGCGCCCAAAAAAATATTGGCCCCTCAGGTTTAGCGTTGATGATTATCAGCCCCGAACTACTGGCTCGATCGGGGCAGGCTCGTGCCAAGATATTTAACTACCGTGAGCATGCAGCACAGGGTTCGATGCTCAACACGCCCCCGACGTTTGCCTGGTATCTGGCCGGTTTGGTCTTTGAATGGATGATCAAACAAGGTGGCGTAGCAGAGTTCGAAAAACGCAATAAACAAAAAGCTGATCTGTTGTATCAGGCAATCGATAATTCAGGCGGTTTTTACAGCAATCCGGTGAATGCTTCTGATCGTTCGCGGATGAACGTGCCGTTTATGCTCAGCGATGCAAAATTGGATTCGGCGTTTTTGAGCGAGTCTAAAGCGGCGGGGCTGCTCTCACTAAAAGGCCATCGGGACCTGGGCGGGATGCGCGCCTCTTTGTACAACGCGATGCCCCTGGCGGGTGTTCAGGCGCTTGTCGATTTTATGCAGGACTTTGCGCGTCGCAATGGCTAATTCTGAAAGCTCAGTATGGCGTCGAGCCGGGTGGGTTTGATGAGTAGACCGAATACGTATTGGACAGATGATCGCTTTATGCAGCGGGCCTGTGCCGGCGTGCAGGGTCTCAAGCCCTATGACCCGGGTCACGACATCGTGGCATTGCGGCAGCAATTTGCCGATCTGATTGAACTCGGCGGAAATGAGAATCCGCTGGGGCCGAGCCCGCGCGTTATCGAGGCGGTTATGGCTGCGCTTCCCACGCTTGCCCGGTACCCGGATCCGCTCGGCACGCAGCTCAAAAAACGAATTGCGGAGCAATATTTGATCTCGCAGAAGTCTATTTTTTTGGGTAATGGCAGTCATGAGTTGCTGATGATGCTGGCTCAGGTATTTGCCGGGCCTGGTCGTGATGTCAGCTTGTGCCGCTACTGTTTTGCCGTGTATCCCTTAGCTGCACAAGCGGCGGGCGCTGGAATTCGTTGGGTTGAGGCGCTGAGCGCTGAGCACGCCATGCCGTTGGGTCAAGACTCACAAGCGCTGGCGGAAAATGTCGGGCCACAAACCAGTATGATTTTTCTAGCCAACCCGAATAATCCGACCGGTACGTGGTGGCGCCAGTCCGAATTGCGAGCGTTCATGCGTACGGTGTCTGAACACGTATTGGTGGTTATTGACGAGGCGTACGCCGAGTGCGTCACTGACCCCGATTATGTATCTGCGGTAGGGTTGCTTGATGAATACCCCAATTTGATTGTGACGCGAACGTTTTCAAAAACCTATGCAATCGCCGGCCTGCGTTTGGGCTATCTATTAGCACACCCGAAACTGGTGTCACTGATGGAGCGTGTGCGAGAAAGCTTTAATGTGAATAACTTAGCCCTGGTTGCCGGTTGTGCCGCATTAGACGAGCAGAAACACATGCTGCAATACCGTCAGTTTAACGCCGATCAACGCGCATTCATGCGTGAGGAGCTGACGAAGATGGGGTATTGGACGTCGCCGAGTCAGACAAACTTCTTCCTGATGCGCGCCAACGAAAATACAGCCGCCATCGAGCAACACATGCTCAAGCGCGGAATCGTACTGCGACCGATGCGGGCTTACGGCCTGGCCGATTATTTGCGCGTGAGCGTGGGCAGTGAGCGCGAAAATAAGATATTTCTCGCAGCAATGAAGGAGTTTGCTGCGTGAGCGAGATTACTTGGCAGGCCAGCGCAGGCCGGAGCCTCACCGGCACTATTGCCGTGCCGGGTGATAAATCGGTGTCGCACCGGGCGATTATGCTTGGCGCGATTGCTGAGGGGGCTTCAGAAATATCCGGTTTTTTGGAGGGCGAAGATACGCTCGCAACGGCCAGGGCGTTTGCGCAGATGGGCGTGCGCATTGAGCAGGATCAAAAAGGTCTGCGTCGGGTACATGGGGTCGGATTACATGGTTTGGTTCCGGCCGGCGGTGATCTGGACTGCGGCAATGCGGGCACCGCGATGCGGCTGATGACTGGCTTATTGGCAGGGCAGAAGTTCAGTAGCACATTAGTCGGTGATCCGTCCTTGAGCCGGCGGCCGATGGAGCGGGTGATTGAGCCGCTAACGCGTATGGGGGCTCAAATCCAGAGTAACTCTGGTTGCGCGCCTTTGCTGATCGAGCCGGTAAGTGCGTTGAGCGCGATTTACTATCAGTGCCCGGTGGCCAGTGCACAATTGAAGTCAGCAGTCCTGTTCGCGGCGCTCTATGCTCAGGGCACCACAACGGTCAATGAGCTGCGCCCGACCCGCGATTACAGTGAGCGGATGCTGAGAGTCTTTGGTTGCCCCATTGAGTTCCGGCCCGGATTCGCGCAAGTCGAAGGCGGGCATAAATTGCGCCCGGCGCAGATTCAGGTGCCCGGAGATTTTTCATCGGCTGCGTTCTTAATCGTGGCTGCGTGCCTAGTGCCGGGGTCTGATCTGCTGATTCGTTCAGTAGGTATTAACGCCCGTCGAGTTGGACTAATCGAAGTGTTACGGGCGATGGGTGCGGATATCAGCAAAGTGGATATTCGATCTGAGGGCGGCGAACCGGTATGCGACTTCCGGGTTCGCGCGGCCCCCTTGCGTGGAATCGACGTGCCCGAAGAACTGGTGCCGGACATGATTGATGAGTTCCCGGTCTTGTTCGTGGCCGCCGCCTGTGCGCAAGGTACTACCCGGATACGCGGGGCGCATGAGCTTCGGGTCAAAGAGTCGGACCGCATCGCGACCATGAGTGCCGCGCTCAGAACACTGGGCATTAGCGTGCAGGAGTCCGGTGATGGCGCAGAGATCGTCGGCGGCCGTCTTGGCGGCGGTACCGTGGATGCAGCTGGAGATCATCGAGTGGCGATGAGCATGGTGGTTGCGGCTCAGCTAGCCGCCGACCCGGTTCGCATCTTAGACTGCGCCAATGTGAATACATCGTTCCCGGGCTTTATGGCCTTAAGCCAATCTGTCGGCTTCGGATTGAAAGTGGCATAGGATGCGTAGATGAAAAAACTTTCTGCCCCGGTTCTAACCATCGACGGTCCCTCGGGTTCTGGCAAAGGCACCATAAGCCGCCTGGTTGCACAAAAGCTGGGCTGGCACTATCTGGATTCCGGCGCGCTGTATCGGGCGTTGGGCCTGGCCGCCGCCTGGGAAGGTATCGACTTATCCGACGCCGACTCCGTGGCCGCGTGTGCGGCGCGAACGCGGATTGAATTTCAGACATCCGGCGCCGGGGAGCCACATATTCTGCTTAATGAGCGCGACGTCACCCACCAGTTGAGAATGGAAACGGCCGCCGCCGCCGCCTCCGCAATCGCTGCTCATCCACAGGTTCGCGATGCGCTAAAGGCCTTGCAGCGCGGCTTCCAGCGCCCTCCGGGCCTTGTCGCCGACGGTCGGGATATGGGTACGGTGATTTTTCCTGACGCCCAATTCAAGGTTTTCCTGACAGCCAGCGCTGAAGAGCGCGCGCAAAGACGCCATAAGCAGTTGAAAGAAAAAGGAGTTTCCTCTAATCTAGACGGTCTGCTGCATGAAATTCAGGTTCGCGACCATAGAGACGCAAATCGAGCAGTGGCTCCGTTAAAGCCCGCAGATGATGCGATGTTTTTGGATTCCACTGGCTTAACTATCTCTGAGGTTGTTGATCGCGTGTTTGATTTGGTGAAGTAACCCGCCATCGCATCACGTTTTCTCTGCGATACCGTCTTGCGGTATAGAGAAGAAATTCACGCAGCAGAAACGGCCCTGTGCATGTCGCACCGGAACTGAAATCAACCGCGCAATTTGCGCAAAACAGGTGGATTGCGAAACGCAATCTGTGTGTTCAACCGAGTATTAACCCATGACTGAATCATTTGCAGAACTGTTTGAACAAAGCCAGGCTGGTTTATCCAAGCTAAAGCCCGGCTCAATCGTGACTGGCACCGTTGTTGAAGTACGTGCTGACGTTGTTGTCATCAACGCTGGTCTTAAGTCCGAAGGTATTGTTCCCATTGAACAGTTCCGTACCGAAGCCGGCGAGCTTGAAGTCGCCGTAGGCGATCAAGTTAAAGTCGCATTAGACGCTCTTGAAAACGGTTTCGGCGAAACCGTGCTTTCCCGTGAAAAAGCTAAGCGTGCCCTTGTATGGGACGAATTGGAGCAGGCTATGGAAGCCGCAGAAACCGTTACCGGTCGCATCAGCGGCAAGGTCAAAGGTGGTTTCACTGTGGATATCCGCGACGTCCGCGCATTCTTGCCAGGTTCGCTGGTCGATGTGCGCCCGGTGCGCGATCCGGCCTATCTGGAAGGCAAAGAGCTGGAATTCAAAATTATTAAGTTGGACCGCAAGCGCAACAACGTGGTTGTTTCGCGCCGCGCAGTTGTCGAGTCGGAGCATTCCGAAGAGCGCGAAGAGCTGCTTGAGCGCCTGCAAGAAGGTGCAATCGTTAGCGGTGTGGTTAAAAACCTCACTGATTACGGCGCATTCGTTGATCTGGGCGGCATTGATGGTCTGTTGCACATCACTGATATGGCGTGGAAACGCGTCCGTCATCCGTCCGAAGTGGTCAATGTGGGTGATGAGTTGCAGGTTCGCGTATTGAAGTTTGATCGTGAACGTAACCGTGTCAGCCTCGGCTTGAAACAGCTCGGTGAAGATCCGTGGGATAACATTTCCCGTCGTTACCCGACTTCCGCTCGCGTGTTTGGCAAGGTCAGCAATGTTACCGATTACGGTGCATTCGTTGAAATCGAGCCGGGCGTTGAAGGTCTGGTGCACGTTTCAGAAATGGATTGGACCAACAAAAACGTTAATCCGTCCAAAGTTGTTCAGCTCGGCGATGAAGTCGAAGTTATGGTTCTCGATGTTGACGCAGAGCGTCGCCGCATCTCTCTGGGCATCAAGCAGTGCGTTTCCAATCCGTGGGAAGCGTTTGCAGCGATGTTCAAGAAGAACGATAAAGTTTCCGGTCAAATCAAGTCGATTACCGATTTCGGTATCTTCATCGGTTTGGACGGCGGCATCGATGGTCTGGTGCACTTGTCTGATATCAGCTGGAACAGCACCGGCGAAGATCTGGTCCGCAACTACAAGAAAGGCGACGATCTCGAAGCCGTTGTTCTTGCCGTTGACCCGGAACGTGAGCGCATCTCGCTGGGTATTAAGCAGATGGAGCAAGACCCGTTCGGTCAGTTCATGGGCGCAACCCAGAAGGGCGCTATTGTTACCGGTACGGTTAAGGAAGTCGATGCACGTGGTGCAACGATTGAATTAGCTGACGGCATCGAAGGCTATCTGCGTGCGGCCGATATTGCCAAAGAGCGCGTTGAAGACGCGACGCAGCATTTGAAGGTCGGTGATTCGGTTGAAGCCAAGTTCATTGGCATGGACCGCAAGGGCCGTACCTTGCAGCTTTCGATTCGCGCGAAAGACGAAGCTGAAATGCGTGAAGTGATGGAGGAGTACCAGGGGAATGCTTCCGGTGGTACAACTCAGCTCGGTGCTCTGCTGCGTGAGCAGCTTGGTAAAGGCGAGTAATTCGGTAATACAGACGGCCCGGTTTTTACCCGGGCCGTCTTGTGTTTGCGGTCGACTATCTGTTAACAATTAGAACGCTAATGACCAAATCCGAGCTTATTGAAATTTTGAATCGCAGCCAACCGCATCTGAAAGCAGATGACGTGGACATGGCTGTTAAGTCCCTGCTTGAGATGATGAGCACGGCCATGGTGAGTGGAGAGCGTATCGAAATAAGGGGTTTCGGTAGTTTCTCGCTGCACTATCGACCGCCTCGTATCGGGCGTAACCCGAAGACCGGCGACTCTGTGGCATTGCCCGGAAAGTATGTGCCGCACTTCAAACCTGGAAAAGAACTTCGTGAACGCGTTAACGCGGGTAACGAATAAGCGCTAAGCCAACGTTTGATCTAGAAACGCCTGGAGAGATAAGTAATGCGTTTAATCCGTGTGGCCATGGCAATCGTTTTTCTGCTGATCGGCGTGACTATTGCTGCGTTAAATCCTGATCCAGTTCATTTTGATTTATTACTCACTGAGTTTGATCTGCCGCTCGGACTGTTGGTGCTCGCAGTGCTTGTAGGCGGCGTCCTTATGGGTGGGGCCGTGCTGGCGGTATCCAGTCTCACCTTGCCACGATCAAATAAAACTTCCACAGGAAATTCGGCTAATACAAAATGATTGAGCTTGATCCACTCAAGCTAACTTTATTTCTATTCATCGCCGCCGCATTTGGCGCCTTGGCTTATGCTCTGGTAAATCGGACCAGGCCGGTTCGCCGCATAGATCTGCCTACGAGCTATTTTCGCGGTTTGAATTACCTGCTGAACGAGCAGCAAGACAAAGCCATTGAAGTGTTCCTGAAGCTGGCTGAGTCCGATAAGAACGCCCTTGAAACCCAATTGGCCTTAGGCCATTTGTTTCGCCGCCGAGGCGAGGTCGACAGAGCTATACGCTTGCATCAGGGGCTCGTCACCAAAGCATCGTTATCAGCTGAAGAGCGTGGTCGTGCGGTCTTGGCTCTCGGCGAAGACTATATGCGCGCCGGACTGTATGATCGCGCAGAGACTTTATTGCAGGACGCGCTGAAGGTTCCGGCAGTAGCGCCACTTGCGTCCTTGCACCTGATCACTATTTACCAGGCCGAGCGCGATTGGTTGCAGGCGATCGAGCACGCTAAACGCTATGAGTCATTAGTCGGTCAGTCCATGGGGCGGCAGATCGGACATTTTTATTGTGAGTTAGCCGAGCAGGCGCGCCATGTGCGCGATTTTACCGCTTGCCGGTCCTATATCGCCGATGCTTATCGCTACGATTCGCATTCGGTTCGTGCCGGCATGCTTGAGGGTGAGGTGGAGCGCGACTCGGGTAACCTGGCTGCAGCGATGCGCGCCTTTGAAAGAGCGGTGCGACACGATATTGAGTTTTTACCCGAAGTAATGCCGGCCTTGTTGAACTGCTATGAGCAACTGGGCGAGCAAAGCCGGACTAAGAGTTTTCTTACCGAAGTAAGCGAAAAATATCCTGGGCTGGCGCCGGTATTGGCGATGTGTGAGCGGATCGAAGCAAGTGAAGGCCCGCGCGAAGCCGCCGAGTTGCTCTCTTCGTACTTGCGGGCGCACCCGTCCATCCGGGGATTGGCCGCGCTGTTGCGCTTTATGTTGAAACAGGAGCAGCCTCAGCTCGCGGCGTTGACCGACCTAAAGTCGGTGGTCGATCATTTAAGCGCCAAGGCCGCCGGTTTTCGTTGCGGTAATTGTGGCTTCGGCGCGAAAGCGCATCACTGGCAATGCCCCGGCTGCAAGCAGTGGGGGCAGATCAAACGCTCTTCGGACTGAACTGGGGATATGAACCCCAGCTAGCCACTTATCCATATGAAAACGCCGTCTGATCCATTTCGTGTCAACCCTCTCACCCCATTCGGGCATAATGCTAACGAGTGCAAGGGCAGGCATATGCGAAAAACTCCAGGACTGAGACGTTATATCGGGATGTTGAGAATTAATGCACCTCGCGTGTTTGTGGGTGCCTACGATTTTGCGGCGATTGTGCTGGCGTGGCAGGGCTTAATTCTCTTTCGCTACCTGCTCGCAGATAATGTTAAAGCACCGGGCGCGTTTTTAGGTGAGACGGCGGTCGTCGTACTGGTCCAGTTCTCAATCTTCTGGTACCGCGGCTTGTATCGCGGTCTATGGCGATTTGCCAGCATGCCTGATTTGCGAAACATTATCGTTTCCTGCGCAATCGGCGCTGCAGCCATCACCTTAATCCTACTGTTCTGGGATCGCGCCGAGGGAATACCGCGCTTCGTTCTACTCGCTTACCCATTTGTATTGGCGGCTCTCGTTGGAATCCCGCGCTTCTTATATCGCTCATGGAAGGATCACACGATTGCGCGAAAAACGGACGTTAAGCGCATTCGGTTACTCATAGTCGGCGCAAGCACTGCCGGTGAAAGTCTGGTGCGGAACTTGCGCCATAGCGACAATTACGAACCCATAGGTTTCGTTGACGATAATCCCCGATTGCATGGTGCAAAGGTTCAGGGCCTGCTGGTATTGGGCTCGGTTCGGGATATCCCGAGGATCGCTAAAGAGACCGCTGCCGAGCAGGTGGCAATTGCCGCCAAGGATCCGGATTCAGAGCAGTTGCGTCAGATAGTTAAGGCCTGCGAGAAAGCTAGAGTGCCGTTCTTGCGTGTACCTAATGCGGATGAACTGCTGCGTGGGTGGCATGCCAAATCCGAACTGCGCGAAGTCGCAATTGAAGACTTATTGGGTCGCGATGCTGTTGTGCCGGACTGGGTCGCGATCCGCAAAGCGATGGTCGGAAAGACAGTATTGGTCACAGGGGCCGGTGGATCCATCGGCTCAGAGCTGTGTCGTCAGAGCTTGAGTATTGGTGTAAGCAAGTTGGTATTAATTGAATTCTCAGAGCTTGCTTTGCAGAATATTCATATGGAGCTGATGGCGTCTTATCCTCACGCGAATATTGTCTCCGTGCTCGGAGATTGCGGAGACATGAACCTGGTTCGCAAGGCAGTTCGAGAGAATACGCCGCACGAAATATTTCACGCCGCCGCATATAAGCATGTGCCGTTACTTGAGTCCCATCCGCGCGAGGCGATGAAGAATAACGTGCTCGCCACCGAGACTCTGGTGAAAGTTGCGCGAGAGGAAAATGTTGAATCATTTGTGCTGATCTCAACGGATAAAGCAGTTGATCCTGCAAACATTCTGGGCGCAAGCAAGCGCCTGGCAGAGCTGACGTGTCTGAGCCGATTAGAAGGCGCAGATACCCGATTAGTAATTGTTCGGTTCGGCAACGTCTTGGATTCTGCGGGTAGTGTGGTGCCGATTTTTCGCGAGCAGATCAAGTGTGGCGGACCGATTACGGTGACTCATCCGGAGGTCACACGCTACTTTATGACGATTCCGGAAGCGTGCCAGTTAATCTTACAAACAACGACATTGCCCGATAGCGCCAGTATTTATACGCTCGATATGGGTAAGCCCGTGCAAATTCGATTGCTCGCCGAGCAGATGATCTTTCTTGCCGGCTTGACTCCGGAGAAGGACATTAAAATCCAATATACTGGCTTACGCCCCGGTGAAAAGCTGCATGAAAGTTTATTTCATGCCGACGAGTCCTATCGACAGACCCTTCATGCCAAGATCTTTCTGGCTGAAGCTACGAACGGGAATGTCCCGGATATGGACCGCTTTTTACGCAAGTTGCGCGACGCGGTGAATATAGTTGATCAGGCTGAGATTCGCGCTCTGATTGCCCAACAATTCCCTGACATTTTGTGTTTTGAGAAACAAGAAGCAACGTTCAGACCACAATTAATACAGGGTGGAAAGTCTGAGCAACCCTGATCGCATGCTGGATCGGTGATACTTGCGTGTAGATTAATCCCCTTGTAGTTCTGTGATTTGATCTGGTTTTCTGTAAGTCTGCTCCTTCGGATTTTACCAACGCGCGGCATGCATCTCGCATAGCGCCGCCTGAGAGAGGATCACTATGATATTCGAATCGATTACGCACACGATCGGCAACACGCCGATTATTCGATTAAATCGACTCAGTCCAGCCGGTCGAACGATCTACGCGAAGATGGAATCCTTTAACCCGATGTCATCGGTCAAAGACCGCCTGGCAATTGCGATTATTGAGGATGCGGAAAAACGGGGCGTTCTCAAGAAAGGGCAAACGGTCATTGAGGCCACTTCTGGAAATACCGGGATTGCTCTGGCGATGGTTTGCGCGGCTAAGGGTTATCCATTTGTTGCGGTCATGGCCGACTCATTTTCAGTCGAACGGCGTAAGTTAATGCGCGTATTAGGCGCAAGAGTAATTCTTACTCCAGCCGCCGAGCGCGGAAGTGGCATGGTTCGACTTGCTCTGGAATTATCAAAAAAACACGGCTGGTTTTTAACCGAACAGTTTGACAACCCGGCAAATCCTGCATATCACCGCAACACCACGGCGTCCGAAATCCTGCGCGATTTTGCGGATAGGCGTCTGGACTGCTTTGTCAGCGGATGGGGCACAGGGGGAACTATTACCGGTGTGGGTGAAATGCTTAAACTCGCCCGTCCCGGCATTAAAGTGATTGCGACCGAGCCCGCAGTGGCGCCGCTCTTGCTCGGGGAGCCATGGCAATCACACAAAATCCAAGGTTGGACGCCGGACTTTGTGCCCTCGGTTCTCAATCGAAAAGTAATCGACGAAATATTGACTGTCAGTGATGACGAAGCCCGGTCAATGGCTTTGGCATTGGCGCAGAAAGAAGGCATGTTCGTCGGGCTTTCGGCCGGTGCCAGCGTGGCAGCGACCATTAAGGCCGCAGCAAAGATGGCCGAAGGCAGCGTCCTGCTCACCATGCTGCCCGATACCGGTGAGCGGTACCTGTCCACGTTTATGTTTGAGAACATCAGTGACGGATCCGACGATGTCTGGTTGGCTGGCATGAGCTCGTAAATATGATCAGGTAACCGGCCTGATAGGGTCCGATGTTTCTCCACAATGCCAGCCAATATGGGCTGGCATCCCGGGCGTTAGAGCGGCGCTAGAGGCCGAATCGGGCAGGAAATCAGACCGCCTTCCGGCCTATTGATGGATTTGCATCGACTCTTCAGATTGCTCACAGCCGGGACGAGGAAGCCTGCTGAGATGAATCCTTCCGTGGGAACTTGATACCATGGTTGCTCAACGATGCAGGAGTGACGCATGTCGATCGCCAATTGGGCTTTGGGATTTCTATTATTTGTACCTCTAATGGCTGGCGCACAGGGTGAGCCGAGAGGCTTGGATGCACGCGATCTGGTTGTGCTCGAGCGCGTTTCTTCACCCAGCTATTCGCCTAATGGAAAATTGATTTCGTATCTGTTGCGGCAAACGGATCCAACAAGCTACAAATCAACGACCAGTCTCTGGATCATGCAGCCCGATGGCAGCGCAAAGCGCCGCATCAGCGCCGAGGGCATGAGTGTGGCGAGTCCGACATGGGCAAACGACAGTGATGCGATTTTTGTGCTCAGCGCGGTTTCCGGCGTCATGCAGCTGCACCGAATTGATACGACAACCGGGTCGGCCGAGCAGATCAGTAAATATCCGTTGGACATCGGTAGCTATAAGCTGGCCCCTGCACAAAATGCGGTCGCTTTAAGTTTCGAGGTATTCCCCGAATGTAGTGATTTGGCGTGCACGTCCACAAAGCTGATAGCTCTGGAGTCTGACAATATCAGCGGTCAGATTTATGATCGCCTTTTCATCCGTCATTGGGATACATGGAAAGACGGTCGACGCAATCAGCTTTTCTATTCAGTATTTGATTCAGGCCGTAAGTTGAGCGGGGAACCGGCACGACTAAGCGGTGCAATTGATGGTGATGTGCCGGGCAAGCCATTTGGCGATGAGGCCGATTACGCGTTTGCACCTGATGGCAAGAGTGTCGTGTTCAGTGTGCGCATTGCCGGTAATTCGGAGTCCTGGTCGACTAATTTTGATTTGTATCAGGTCGATATCAGCGGGGAGAGTGCACCAAAGAATTTGACATCCTCGAATGAAGGCGGCGACTTCGGTCCGGTTTTCTCGGCTGATGGCAAAACGCTTTATTACCGTGCCATGAAACGTGCAGGCTTTGAGGCCGATCGCGTGGCACTGATGTCATTGAATCTAAAATCAGGTGCACGTAGCGAAATTGGCGCGCAATGGGATCGCAGTTACGATTCAATTCAGCTTTCCAAAGATGGAACGACCGCTTATTTCAGTACTCTAGATACGGGCACGCATCCGTTATTTGCGATCACATTAGCCGATGGAAACGTGCGAAAACTGGTGACCGGTGGCAATGTCTCATCGTTCTCGCTCTCCGGTAATCAGATCGTTTTTCAGCGCGACTCTCTGGCCGGCCCTGCTCAGCTTTACACAGTCAACAACGATGGCTCGGCTGTCTCCGTGATCACCCAGTTTAACCAGGCACAGATGGATGGCGTTAGCTTGGGCGAGTTTGAGCAATTTAGTTTTAAAGGCTGGGATGATGAGACGGTGTATGGATATGTCATAAAGCCGGCCAATTATGTGGAAGGCAAAAAGTACCCGGTGGCGTTCTTAATCCACGGTGGGCCTCAAGGCAGCTTCCATAATCAGTGGCATTATCGCTGGAATGCGCAAACCTACGCCGGGGCCGGATTTGCGGTTGTTATGATCGACTTTCATGGTTCGTCTGGTTACGGTCAGGACTTCACCGATTCGATTTCCGGACATTGGGGCGATCGACCTTTAGAAGATCTGCAAAAGGGCTGGGCATTCGCAGCAGAGAAATATGCATATCTGGATGCGGAGAATGCCTGTGCTCTGGGCGGTAGCTATGGCGGTTTTATGGTGAACTGGATTGCCGGGGTGTGGAATGAGCCCTGGAAATGCTTAGTCAGCCATGCTGGCGTATTCGACAACCGGATGATGGGTTTAGCCACTGAAGAACTGTGGTTTACCGAGTGGGAGTTTGGCGGCCCGGTCTATCTTAACCCTGAGGGTTACGAGCGCTTCAATCCGATTAATCACGTCGTTAACTGGAACGTGCCGATGTTGGTTATTCATGGCCAGAAGGACTACCGCGTGCTGGTGGAGCAGGGTATTGCGACCTTCACGGCGCTACAACGCAAGGGCATAGAAAGTCAGTTCTTGTATTATCCTGATGAGAATCATTGGATTCTGAAACCGAAAAATAGCATCCAATGGCATGACACGGTCAATGCTTGGCTCAAAGCACATACTCAGGAACAATAGCGTGCATGGTTAATTCACTTACTCCCGCACAGATTGCAAAGCGCAATTGCACTGAGTGCATTTTGCAGCCGTTGTGCGTGCCGGCTTCAGTCGGGCTGAGCGATGTTGAAGAATTGGGTAATGTTATTTTGGATCGTCGTGGCATGAGTCGCGGCGATGTGCTGTATCGGCCGGGTGAGGTGCAAAAATCTGTATTTGCAGCCCAGACCGGTGCATTTAAAACCGTCGCCTTGAATGAGGCTGGCGATGAGCAGGTGATCGGTTTTTTTCTGCCCGGAGAAATCATGGGGATGGATGGATTAGGAAGCGGTAAATTCCGATGCGAGGCCATCGCCCTTGAAGCCGCAAAAGTCTGTGAAATCCCACTGACTGCGCTAGAGCGAGTCGCCGCACAGAGGCCGCAACTGCAACATCACTTGATGAAGGCAATCGGGCAAGGCGTTGCACGACACCAGGATCATATGGAAATGGTCGGACGCAAACAGGCCGATCATCGCATCGCCATGTTTTTGCATAGCGTCTCAGAGCGTCAAGCCAATCTGAGCCGCAGCGCAACGCAGCTGACCTTGCCTATGAGTCGAATGGATATTGCCAGTTATTTAGGACTGGTCATTGAAACCGTCAGCCGCGGACTGTCGCGATTGCAGGAGCAGCAGCTAATTACTGTTAAAGGCCGGCAGGTAACTTTATTGGATCCTGCCAAGCTCAGCAATATTGCGCATGGTTACGATGAATAGCTGCTCGTTGCGTTCATTATTAATACGCAGGTGATTTGATGTACGTGATTCTGCGTGGATTGCGCGCATTATATTTGTGGTTTGAATTGGCCATAGTGACGATCGTTATATACGTGTTCAGCTGGTTGCCATGGACCAAGCCGCATCCGGTTAGCTATTTGTTTCACACGTGGTGTCGAAGCTTTGTACGGGCATTGGGTGTGCAGCTTTATCTGCATCAGAAAAATAGACTACCGCTGCCTGATCGCTACATTCTTATTGCGAATCATCCTTCTGCCTTTGAAGATGTCGGTATTCCGGCATTGTTTGATGTTGTTTCCTTGGCCAAGTTGCAGGTGAAAGATTGGTGGGTTGTCGGTCGAATTTCTAAAGCCGCGGGTACCTTGTATGTTGACCGGGAAGACAAGGACTCACGCCAGCAATCGATCGATACAATGCTTGCTGCACTGAAGTCAGGTCAGAACATCGCGCTGTATCCGGAAGGCGGCTGCAAGGGTCGGCGGCTTTACCCGGAGTTCAAATCCGGCGCGTTTGATGTGGCTATTCAATCGGGCTTGCCGATTGTTCCGGTATTTATTGCTTACGAAGCGCAGGATGACTTTGAGTGGCAGAATCAAAGTCTACTGCGCAAACTGTGGGACATCTCGACCAGTGTCAATCCGCGGGCGAATTACTATGTGTTTGATGCTGTCGCACCGACCGGGTTTGCAGATAAATATGAGATGAAAGCGGCGATCTACGAAAAGTATCGTCAGTGGAACGAGAAATACTTGGAATAGCGCATGGCAAAGCGATTACTGAGCCTTTATAACGTGCCTGATGATGAGCGTGCGGAAGTGATCGAGCTTCTGGAGAAACATCATATCGCACACTATGAGACGCACCCGGGCTTCTTCGGCATTACACCGGGTGGAATATGGTTGGCGCACACCGAAGACTACGATCTGGCAAAACAATATTTGGATAATTACCAACGCGAACGTCAGGTGCGCGCTCGCGCCCAGTGGCAAGATCAAGTGCAGCAGGGCAAGGTAGGAGGCTTTTGGTTTAGCCTAAAAAGCAACCCGCTAGGCATGCTTTCGGCTCTGGTCATTATTATTCTGGCCCTGCTTATGAGCCTGCTACCATTCATGTGGCTTGGCTAAAATACACTGATGATTACCAATATTGCCGCCTATCATTTTGCCCGAATTGAACAACCGGAAGAGTTCCGGGCACTATTACGCAAGCGTTGTGATGAGCTGTCTCTGCGCGGCTCAATCTTAGTTGCACCCGAAGGCCTGAACATGTTTTTGGCCGGATCGGCCGACGCCATCGAACAATTCTTACAGGCGCTGCGGCTTGATCCGAAATTTTCCAGGCTTCATGCGAAATATAGCTATAGCGAGAACATTCCGTTTAAGCGCATGAAAGTCAAGCTGAAAAAAGAAATCATCACGTTTCGAAATGATGCGATTGACCCGCTGCAAAAGACCGCGCCAGTTATTGCCCCGGACCAGCTTAAACGCTGGTTGGATGCTGGACACGACGATCAGGGCCGGCCGGTTGTATTGCTCGATACGCGCAATGTTGAGGAAGTGGCTATGGGCACTTTTGAAGGAGCCGTGGCATTACCGATCACGCATTTCACTCAGTTCGCACCCGCCGCGCAGAGAATTAAGCCGGGTCTGGATGGCTGCGCGGTCGTGAGCTTTTGCACAGGCGGAATTCGTTGTGAAAAGGCGGCCGTTTGGATGCAAGAGGCTGGGTTCGAACAGGTATATCAACTTGACGGCGGAATCTTAAATTATTTTGAGAAGGTAGGCGCAGACCACTATCAGGGCGATTGTTTCGTGTTCGATGAACGCATTGCATTAAAGCCGGACCTGAGTCCGGTTAAAGATCAAGAAGTCGAACAATTTTAGTCGTCGTTGGAGGTCTGCAAGTGTCTGGCTTGACGCGCAGGCGTTGCTCCGCTCGACTTGCGTTTTGGTCGCGGTAGCGGCGCATCCTCTGATTCAAAGCTCAGCCGCTTACGACCACCGGACTGATGGTAGTCAAGCGCAATCTCGTCGTTTACCGATTGTTGTTCGCCATCGTTTTTCTCAATCCATTGGTGCACAAACTCAACCATCCGGTCATGCGCAATCGCATGAGTTTGGCCGGTTAGTTCATATAGCCAGTCGCTGAATGCCAGGAATCGGTCGAAAGGCTGGTCGGCGAGCAAAAGGCTCAGCGTTCGGGGGTAGCGACCCGAGTTTGCAATCATGTCCCAGTAGCGTGCAAATCGCGACAGCCGCTGCATCGTCGCAAAGTCAATAACATTGGTTGCCAGAATATTGTATGGAGGTTCCGGGTTGAACGTCAGGCCGTGTTCAATGACATGTCGTGCGATCGGTGCGCCACGTAACCTCTTTAAGATGCCGAATTGAATTTCGTGCGGCTTTAGAGCCACTAACTTGTCAAAGCCTTTCGCGAATTGCGGAACACCTTCTCCAGGCAATCCGGCAATCAAATCCACGTGTAAATGGGCATGGGTGTTCTCTTTGAGCCAGAGAATATTGTCTTGGGCGACATCATTCTTCTGCCTTCGCGAAATGCGCGCCTGAACTTCGGGGTCAAATGTCTGGATGCCGATTTCGAATTGCAGCGTGCCTGGTGGGAATTTTGTTACTACCTCTTTCAAGCGGTCAGGCAAATGGTCTGGAATTAATTCGAAATGAATAAAGACCGGGTCCTTCGGGTTTTCGTCGAGCTTTTGCAGGAAAAAATTGAGAATCTTGAGCGACGCATCAACTTTGAGGTTGAAGGTTCTATCGACAAATTTGAACTGGCGCACGCCTCGCTCATAGAGCTTAGTGAGCTGCTGCATAAATTCTTCAATGGGAAACGGCCAAGCGGTCTTGTCCAGCGCCGATAAGCAGAATTCACATTTGAAAGGACAGCCTCTGGACGCCTCAACGTAAATATGGCGCTGAGCGACATCTTCGTCAGTATATTCGTCGTAGGGCAGAACCAAGTCGGGGAGCTTGGCTTGTATACCGGGAATAATCTTGCTGGGCGGTGCCTCGCCCTTCAGTAACTGAGTAGTCAGGCCGGCGAAGCTTATATCGCCCCATCCGGTTATGACGTAATCTGCCAATGCGCAAATTTTTTGTTCGCCAGTTTCATAACTGACTTCCGGTCCGCCAAGCACAATGATCAGCTCCGGTGCGATTGCTTTGAGCATGGCAACCAGTTTTAGTGATTCTTCGACATTCCAGATGTAAACGCCTAGGCCCAGAATCTGCGGATTGGAGGCGAGAATCTTTTCTGCGATCTCTTCGGTCTTTTGGCCGATCACAAACTCTTTGATTTCAGATTGATCTTTAAGCTCAGCTAAATTTGCGCGCAAATAGCGCAGGCCCAGCGAAGCGTGTGAATAACGGGCATTCAGGGTGGAAAGTACAATTTTCGACATGGGTCATTATCCCATGTCCGGCGCATATTACGTGCGCTGACGCTGAACCGCGGCTAGGGCAGGCTGCTTAGATGATTGTCATGCAGTTTTTTCTGGAAAGTCACTCAGTGCTTCTGCTAGGCTCATCTCACTGTTTCAGGATTCCCATGCGTATGACGCCCCGTTTCCTGACCAAGAGCTTGGCCACGTTGGCCAGTTCCGGTCAATACGATGCAATGCAGTCCTTTGGCCCGTTTGTTCGGTCTGGTGGTTTGGCTGTATGCGCGCATGGGTGCGTGAAA
>CBDUOG010000014.1:0-38582 GCA_965368785.1 uncultured Gammaproteobacteria bacterium
GCAATCTATCGCGCCCGACTTGAGCAGCAATTAGGCTCATTCCGATCGAACCTGGTTGAACTTGATCAAACGACCGAACGTATTCGCGAACAGCTTCGCCGTTTGGAAATGGAAACCGAGGCGCAAATCGTCGCCCGTTATCAGCGCGAAGGCGATACTGGTCCTTCAGAGTTTGACCCGCTTGAGCTCGATCGATTCTCTACGCAACAACAACTCTCGCGTTCCCTGGCCGAGTCGGCAAACGATTTGATGAACTTGCAGACATCGTTAGATGATCTAACTCGTCAACACGAATCGCTCCTGTTACAACAGTCGCGAGTGAGCACCGAGTTACAAGAAGGTCTCATGCGCACGCGCATGTTGCCATTCGAGTCACTGGTGCCGCGTTTGCGCCGCGTACTGCGTCAGGCCTGTACTGATACGGGTAAGCAGGCACAATTAAGAGTTGACGGTGCTTCCGGTGAAATGGATCGCAGCGTATTGGATCGTATGACCGCGCCGCTCGAGCATATGTTGCGTAATGCGATTGCGCACGGCTTAGAGCTGCCGCAAGAACGCAAAAAAGACAACAAGCCGGGCGAAGGCATGGTGCGTATTTCGGTAGCTCGTGAAGGCTCCGAAGTCGTGCTGAAGATCAGTGATGATGGCCGTGGTTTGGATCGCAAACGTATTTTCGATAAAGCGGTTGAGCGTGGTCTGGTGAAGGCCGACGCAAAACTAAGTGACTCGGAAGTGTTCGCATTCATTCTTGAGGCTGGTTTCTCCACAGCCGATTCGGTTACCCGTCTGTCTGGACGTGGTGTCGGTATGGACGTGGTCTACAGCGAAATTCGCCAGCTTGGCGGCGCGCTGCTGATCGATTCGGAGCCGGGCAAGGGCTCTGTGTTTACGGTCCGTTTGCCGTTTACTCTGGCGGTAACCCAGGCGGTCTTCATCAAGATCGGTGAAACCACTTATGCGGTGCCAATTACCTCGGTGCAAGGTGTCTCGCGCTTGTCGCGTGAACTGCTCGACAAGCATGAGGCGGGCAAGGCTGTCAGCACCCGTTACGGCAATGAAGACTACGACGTGTTCGATCTGGGTCAACTGCTAGGTCAGTCTCGAGCGCGCGCCTCAGAAGCTCTGCAAGTTCCTTTATTGCTGTCGCGTTCGGGCGAATTGCGAGCGGCTATTTGCGTCGACGAAGTGCTTGGAAGCCGCGAGATTGTAGTTAAGCCAGTCGGCCCGCAGATTAGCTCGGTAACCGGCATCTTCGGCGCCACCATCATGGGTGATGGCTCGGTCGTGGTGATTCTCGACGTCGCGCCATTAGCGCGTCGATCTGCCCAGGCCGCGATCAAAGGCGAAGAGATACAACCGGCAGAACCACAACCAACTAAGCGCCGGATTCCGCACATTATGGTGGTCGACGATTCGATTACCATGCGCAAGGTTACCGGGCGCGTGCTTGAGCGTCATAATTTTGAAGTCAGCACTGCGAAAGACGGTATTGATGCCATCGAGAAAATGGCCGAACGCGTACCCGATTTGATGTTGCTGGATATCGAAATGCCACGCATGGACGGCTATGAGCTTGCGCAGACGATGCGCAGTGACCCGCGTATGAAAGACGTGCCGATCGTGATGATTACTTCACGTACCGGTGACAAGCATCGCCAACGTGCTTTTGACATTGGCGTCGATCGTTACCTGGGCAAGCCATATCAAGAGCCCGAATTAATGCGTCAAGTGTTCGAGCTGTTGGCGGAGGTTGTGGCGCGTGACTAATCAGACAATCCGGGTAGCGCTATTAGCACGTGAAGGCGAGGCGAGATCACAATTAAACCGGGCCTTAGAAGATTTGGGCGCTGATATTGTGGTCGCTGGTGATCCCAGTGAGCTCGAGCCGCAGACGGTTGTTACGCTTAAACCGCAAGTGGTATTGGTCAGTTTGGATGCGCGAAACGAAGACAGTATCGATCGTTTCGACGACTTGCTGGCCGATCCCGATGTTGCAGTCATGTTTGATGATTCCGACGTTACCAGCCAATTGACTGGTTGGGACCTGAATCGCTGGGCGCGGCATTTGGCAGCTAAGTTGATCGGCTCAGAAATTCTGCCGCCAAGGCCAGAAGGTTCAAGCGCACCTGACGACGACGTGCGGCTCGATCCGGGTGCACCTGAAACGCCGCAGCAAGTACATGCGGCTGCCAGCTTTGAACCGCATGCGCTTGAAATGGAAACGCATGCCGATGATGTGCCGGTCGACGAGGCGCTGAATCTAGCGCGCGCTGAGCCAAGGGTTGAAATGGTTCAATCCGGTGCAATCTCCGAATCAATCGAAATTGATGCGGGTGCATTTGAGCGCGAAACGGAGTTCGAGCGTGACTCAATTGTGACCGAACGTTCTTCCGACTTTGCCGGCTCTATTGATGCGTCGGAAGAGACGATTGATACCGAATCGGAATACCTTGAAGAGATCGAACTAGCGGATATTGATGTCACTGGAAGCGACACAGATGCAGCTGCATTCGATGCATCCGATGATATGCAGGACATGGAGTTTGAGGGTTCGACAGAGTTTGACGCGGGCCAGAACGTCGAGTTAATTTCGATAGATGGCGAGTCGACACACGACCAGGAAGTTCTGGATGCGATCAGTCTTGAAGGCAGTGATGAGACAGAGGCTGAAGAATGGAGTGGTTCTGAGGATGATCTGAAATTCGATATTCAGTCGGTTGAACTAAGCAGCTCGAGCGATGAAGACGCGTCTTCGCTGACCTCTGAGATGGATGACGAAGTGGCTCGACTGGCAGCGCAGATGGAGTCTTTAGGCACTGAAGACACCAGCACCAGCAAAGAGCGCGACGAGTTGGCTGATTTTGATATTGATTTTGATCCGTCAGACCGGGCTGAAACGCCCAGCGTGCCGTCGAGTGCAGCCGAAGCGCCGAAGCCTTCTGAGCCAGCTAAGAAATTCACTGCCTCAGAGTTGAGCCTGAGTGGCGACGATGAGGATGTTGAGCCCGCCAAGCCCGCCCCTGCTACTTCGCCGGTTGTTGCTGATCGACTCGGTTCTTTGGGCAATTCCTTGGAATTGGTGCCACTTGAGCCTGAGGCGGCGCATCCGGAAGTGGCGAACAGCGAAGTCGCTGAAGCCATGGATTATTTTGCAGCCGCGGCAGCCAATGCGGGCGCCGGCGATTCGCAAAAAGCCACGCAAGAATCCGGTGAGACAGAGGATGCAGTTGATGATGTTGCGCAGGCAGGGCAGTCTTTGGTGGTGTTGGTAGCAGGCATCGGTGGACCGGATGCGGTGCGTCAACTGCTGCGCTCATTGCCCGGAGAGATGGGTGGGCAAGTTCTGCTGTATCAACAGCTCGAAGGCGGCAAATTGCAACGCCTGGTTGATCAGCTATACAA
The DNA here is from genome assembly GCA_965368785.1 of uncultured Gammaproteobacteria bacterium. Taxonomy (GTDB): domain Bacteria; phylum Pseudomonadota; class Gammaproteobacteria; order Xanthomonadales; family Xanthomonadaceae; genus Silanimonas. Next base: position 3,403 of record CBDUOG010000014.1, read on the forward strand.
AATCAGCAAGCTACCGGTCTATCTGGCCGAGGTCGGGGCAAAGGCACGTCACGGCGGTGTTGCGGTTGTGCCCCCGAATCTTGGGCTGGCTGCGGGTAGCGATGAGTTCAGTGAAATTGAATCATTGCAGAGCATGCTATCCGCTTTGCCAGCACAGGCGCAGAAGTTGGTGCTCATGAGTGGTGCAGCAATTGAAGTGGCTGAGGTCGCATTGCAGCTTAGAGCGCAGGGTTCAGAGATTTACTGCCAGGACCCGGAGGCTTGTTTCGAACCTACGGCCAGCAAACTCTTAGTCGATGCGGGTGTAGTCGCATTGGCACCGGCTGAAATGGCTACGCAACTTGCCACAAACCACGGTGCGGTTTAGAACCTTTAGGTGAATTAATGAGCTCAACTGAACAATCAGATATTCGAGGCGTTCTAATCAGCTACGGTGGTGGGAAAATCCTACTACCCAACGCCGGCATCGCCGAGGTCATCACGTTTTCTGAGCCCGAGCCGATTGCTGGGGCGCCCGCATGGTTTTTCGGACTAGTGCGTTGGCGTGGTTGGCGCGTTCCGGTGATGAGCTTTGAGCGTCTGGTTTCGCCGGGTGCAGCAGTGAATGCTTCCGGTGCCAAGATGCCCGTGCTAAAAGCACTCAGTGGTAATCCGAAGATGCCGTACTTCGCCATGGTTGCGCAGGGCTTCCCGCGCTTGGTAACCGTCTCGAAAAACGCATTGAAAGTTGATCGCGACAATCGCCAGACCCTACCTGCGGTGCAGGCCTGGGTTCAATTGGGTGAAGAGCAGGCTGCGGTTCCCGACCTAATGGCCTTGGAAATGATGATCAGCAAGGTAGTCGAGAAAGCCGCGTAAATCCTCGCGATCACCAATCCCCGTACTGCGCCTGCAGCGCCGCAATGACCGCCATGCCGGCGGTCTCCGTGCGCAATACGCGGGGGCCGATGCGCAGGCCGTAAAACCCGAGCAAGCTGAGCCGGGCCAGATCCGCCTCGGAGAATCCGCCCTCAGGTCCAATGGCCACCGAGACGCTGACATCAGAAGCCAATGCGAGTTCTGACATCGTAGCCGTCGCTTGTGGGTGCAGAAATACTTTATGGTCGCCTTCAAAGTCGCCAACTGCACATTGTTCCAATTTCAATAAGGGTCGAAGCACGGGCACGCGGGCGCGCCCACTTTGTTCGCAGGCGCTGCAAATGACCGAGTGCCAATGTTGCATGCGCTTTTCCAGACGATCTGCATCCAATCGTACTTCGGTACGCTCGCTCAGGATCGGTTGGATCTGGCTGACACCCAGTTCCGTTGCCTTTTGCAAAATCAAGTCCATCTTGTCGCCACGGGCGACGCTTTGGACCAAGCAAATTTGCAGCGGCGATTCCGAATCGGCGATTGCATAATCGAAGATTTCGGCAACTAAGCCCTTTTTCTCCACACTCGCAATTCGCGCCGCATAGTTATTGCCATCGCCATTAAATAGTTCAAATTCAGCGCCCGGGCCCAAGCGCAGTACAGAGACCAGATGGTTACTGGCACTGCCTGACAGGCGGATCGATTCGCCGGGCTGTAAGTCCTGAGCGATAAAAATTCGACTAATTCTCATTCGACAAATGCCTCGATCGCTTCGCGCGTAGCGCGTGCAAGTTGCTCAATATCGTGCTCGCTCACACAGTATGGCGGCATCCAATAAATCACATTACCCAAGGGTCGCAGCAAGACGCCGCACTCAAGCGCGCGATTGTAGGCGCGCAAAGCACGCTGACGCTCGTGCTCAAAGGCGCGGCCGCGCTTGCCGCCATCTTGAAGCTCAAACGCTGCAATCATTCCGGTTTGCCGATAGTCGGCAATATGCGCGAAATCGGCAATGGGCTGTGCGGCCTGACGCATTAACTGCGCGGTAAGACGGTTCTGGCCAATGATATCCTGCGATTGAAAAATTCGAGTGACCGCCAACGCGGCACTGCACGCTATGGGATTGCCGGAATAGCTGTGCGAGTGTAAAAACGCCTTGCTGCGATCCTCATGCCAGAAGGCGCGGTAAATCGAATCGGTGGTGAGCACTGCTGACAAGGGTAGGGACCCGCCAGTCAATCCTTTCGATAAACACATAAAGTCGGGGCTGATGTTGGCTTGCTCACAGGCAAACAGCGTGCCGGTTCGAGCAAAGCCTACGGCGATTTCATCGGCGATTAGGTGAACGCCGTGAAGGTCGCACAATTGACGAATCCGGCGCAGATACTCGGGATCGTACATGCGCATACCGCCCGCACATTGCACCAGAGGTTCCACAATAAGGGCCGCGATTTCACCGGGGTTTGCCTCTAGAATATCCCGCAAAGAATCCGCCGCACGGATCGCGCAGTCCGCCGCTGTCTCGCCCTCAGATGCCAAAAACGCGTCCGGGCTGGGCGCAAATATCGGTTGCAATAAAAGCGGCGCATAGACCTTGCGATACAGGGGCACGTCGGTCATCGACAAGGCGCCTAAGGTTTCGCCGTGATAACCATTTTGCAGAGCGATAAATTTTTTCCGCTGTGGTTGGTCTTGATTGAGATGCGCGTGATAGCTCATTTTAAGGGCAATCTCGACCGCTGCTGAGCCGTTTTCTCCGTAGAAAACGCGAGTCAGTCCGTTTGGCGTCATCGCAACCAACGCTTCGGCCAACTCAATGGCCGGGGCATGGCTAAAACCGGAAAAAATCACATGCTCAAGCTGTTGTGCCTGTTCGCTAATGGCCGCACTGATCTGCGCGTTGGCATGACCAAATAAATTGGTCCACCAACTCGATACCGCGTCGAGCAGCTGCTCACCATTGAATCGCTGCAGATAGGCCCCGCGTCCGGATTTGATCGGAATCAGCGGGAAGTCTTGCTCGTGCTCGCGCATCTGGGTGCACGGGTGCCAAAGAACTTTTAAGTCCCGGGCGCGCCAAAGCGCTTCCTCTGATAGCATTTGGTCGTCCTGAGTCACAATTTCCTCTTACCTATGATCCACTGTCATTCGAAACCTGTTCAATACCGCAGAGCAGCCGGTTTCACGCAAGGATACCGCGTGCGAACCTATCGAGGCTGCATTTATGTCTGAGCGTCTGCCCATTATCCACGACACCAGCGAGTCGGACTTAGGGCCGTATCGTTTGGAGGAAATGGACCTCGAGTTTGCTAATGGCGAGCGGCGCAGGTACAGCCGCCTGAAAAGTCGCGGACATGGTGCGGTGATGATTGCGGCGTTGCCGGATAAAGATCATCTGGTTTTAATTAAAGAGTATGCCGCAGGCGTCCATCGTTATGAATTAGGCTTGCCGAAAGGCCGGGTGGATGCCGGCGAGGACTTTTTGGTCGCGGCCAATCGCGAACTGATGGAAGAAGCGGGGTTCGGCGCACGAAAACTGACCCGGCTGCGGTCACTCAGTTTGGCGCCAACCTATATGGCGCATCAAATTGAGCTGATTATTGCCGAAGATCTTTATGAGATGTACTTGCCCGGAGATGAGCCGGAACGTCCGGAGGTTGTGGTTTGGCCGCTGGCTGATTTGCACGAATTGATGCTGCAGGAAAATTGTTCGGAAGGTCGCTCCATTGCGGCGATGTATCTGGTCCGCGAATGGCTGGCAGGAAGGTTAAATGAGTGATAGCGAACAGTTGGTTCCGCAATTAATTGAGATTGCTGATCAGGCCGCCGCGGCCATATTGAAGGTATACGCTGAGGATTTTGATGTTGAGCATAAAGCCGACTCCAGTCCGCTCACCAAGGCAGATTTAGCAGCCCATCGAATAATTGTTGATGGCTTGCGAGGTCTTCAGGATCAGTTTCCAATTTTGTCGGAAGAGTCCGCCGATATTGATTGGCCAACCCGAAGGCGCTGGCAACGATATTGGCTGGTGGATCCGCTTGATGGCACCCGAGAGTTCGTCAAGCGCAATGGCGAGTTCACGGTAAATATTGCATTGATTGATCAGGGCAATCCGATCATTGGTGTCGTGCTGGCGCCGGTATCCGGGACGTGTTGGTTCGCCAGCCCGGCCGGCGGCGCCCACCGGCGTCAAGACAACCGTATCGCGCCAATTCGCGTTGCTATGCGGCACTCGGGCCGGATGCGGGTGGCAGCTAGTCGCTCCCATCTGGATCCGAAAACCGAACGATTAATCGAAAAAATCGGCGATGTAGAGAAGATCGGTTTGGGCTCATCGATTAAGTTCTGTCGGCTTGCTGAGGGAGAGCTGGATGTCTATCCGCGGTTTGGCCCGACCAGCGAGTGGGACACTGCGGCAGGGCAATGTGTTTTACAGGCCGCTGGTGGGGCGGTCTTATCCTTGGATGGCAGGCCCTTGCAATACAATCAGAAAGAGTCCTTGCTCAATCCTGAATTTATTGCGTTGGGTAATGCAGACGTCGATTGGAGGTCCTGGCTTGACTGATATTCAAAGACTCTTACAAATCATGGCGGCGTTGCGAGATCCCCACAGTGGTTGTCCGTGGGATCAACAGCAAAACTTTAAGACGATCGCTCCCTACACCATCGAGGAGTCGTATGAGGTAGCCGATGCGATTGAGCGCGGCAATATGAACGACTTAAAAGACGAGCTCGGCGATTTGTTATTTCAAGTCGTATTTCATGCACAAATGGCCTCGGAGCAGGGTGGGTTTACGTTCAATGATGTGGTGACCGCGATTTGCGAAAAAATGACGCGTCGCCATCCCCATGTGTTTGCCGGTGCGTCAATCGCTGACGCCGATGCCCAAACCAAGGCCTGGGATGAGATGAAACGGGCGGAAAAGGGCATCAATGGCGCTCAGCCACAAGGCTACCTGGATGACGTGCCACGGGGATTGCCGGAGTGGACGCGAGCGAACAAGTTGCAAAAAAGTGCGGCCAGATCAGGTTTTGAATGGCCCAACGCCGAACCGGTTTTTGAGAAACTTCTCGAAGAAGTTGCGGAACTTAAAGAGGCGGCAGCGCTGGCATCGGATGACCGACAGGCGCGTGTGGAAGAGGAGTTGGGCGATGTGCTGTTTGTCGCGACCAACTTAGCGCGGCATCTAAAAGTAGATTTCGGTGCTTCATTGCGTGGCGCGAACCTAAAATTTGAACGGCGCTTCCGGGCGATGGAGTGTTTGGCGAACGAAAGGGGCGCTCAGATAGACCAATTAAGCTTGTCCCAGCAAGAAGAACTTTGGAATGCGGTTAAGATCCAGGAGAGAGCTAGCAGTGTCGGCAAGAGCAGCGGAGGGTAGTTATGCGCGAGTACCAAACGTTTCGATCGTTCTATCCATTTTATCTATCACAGCATGCCAACCGGACCTGCCGACGACTGCACTTTATCGGGAGCGTGTGTGTTTTGATGGTGCTTGCATTGGTCATCGGGCAGTGGATCAGCCCCTGGTATTTGTTGAGCCTACCCGTTATTGGCTACGGCTTTGCATGGGTCGGTCATTTCATTTTTGAAAAGAACCGGCCGGCCACCTTCACTTATCCTCTGTACTCTCTGGCAGGTGACTGGGTGATGTTCTGGCAGATTCTCAGCGGAAAGATTCGCTTTTAGTCGTGGCTTAAGAAGCGATTCCGGCTGCCTGCGGCCGGTCAGCCCATCACCGCTCACATAGGCGGTGGGATGCAGGCAATCACGATGGGTAGCGCTTAATTCACAGCTCCATCACAGGCGCGGATTTACGATTTTCACGAATATGAACGGGCGAGCGAATACGCGAGCCGGCACAGGAGGCAAGTGTGAGCAGCGAAACCGCGGGAATCATTCTGTTGGTCGAGGACAATCGAAATCTGTCAGAAATGATGGGCGAATATCTGGAGGCCAAGGGCTTTGGAATCGATTATGCGCATGATGGCGCCGAAGGCTATCGATTGGCTGTCGAGAATCGATACGATGTGATCGTCCTCGATTTGATGCTGCCGCGCATAGACGGTTTAGATGTGTGTCGAAAAATTCGCACCGAAGCAAAATCCTCGACGCCGGTCCTGATGTTGACTGCGCGCGACACATTGCAGGACAAGGTTAACGGACTTGATGCCGGTGCTGATGATTATCTGGTCAAGCCATTTGCGATTCAGGAGCTTGAAGCGCGCCTACGCGCACTCATTCGCCGTGATCGACGTCAGGTCAGCGCAGAGGTTTATAGCGTGGGTGAACTGCATTTGGACATGGCCAGCCTGCAAGCTACCCGTGCGGGCAAGGATCTTGCCCTGTCCCCGATTGGGTTGAAGCTGTTAACGATTTTAATGCGCGAGTCACCGCGAGTCGTCTCACGCCAGGACATTGAGCGCGAAATCTGGGGTGATGCACTGCCCGATTCAGATACTTTGCGTAGCCACTTGTACAACCTGCGGAAAATTGTGGATAAGCCGTTTGATCGCGAATTAATTCATACCGTGCAAGCAGCCGGTTATCGCGTTGCCGATCTGGGTCGAAACGAGTAAGCCTCTTGATTAAGCAGCGATCGGGCATTCGCCTCAAAATTTGGAAAGTGTTTCTACTGCAAACGGCGGCAATCGTAATGGCCGCAGCGCTCGGTGTAATCGGCGCGTCATTTGTGATCAAACAGGTGCTTATTCGCACAGCCTTAGAACAAGAGGCGAGTCACTTCTGGTCTTTGCAAGCCGAAAACCCGGATCTGGGCCCGCCCGATACGGCGAATATGAAAGGGTATCTGTTGGGCGGCGCGTCGAGCATTGATGATTCCGTGCCTGCGATGCTGCGTCAATTAGAGCCGGGGTTCTATCCGGACGCCAAGGAAATGAGTGGTGCGATTGTATTGGTAGAGGCCTCTGCGGATAAGCGCTTAGTGCTTATTTTCAAACAAGAGCAAGTCAATGCACTGGCGTTCTGGTTCGGTATTGTGCCTTTGGCCGTCGTATTGATCGTGGTTTATGTTATTGCCTGGATAGCCTACCGAATTTCTAAGAGGGCGGTCTCGCCGATGATCTGGCTGGCTACGCAAGTTCAGCAATGGGATCCACGTAATCCGGACCCGCAAAGTTTGCATACCGAGCGCCTTCCGGTCGATATGAGCGGAGAGACCTTATTGTTGGCAAAGTCGCTATACGACTTCGCCTTCCGGATCTCAGAGTTTTCCAAGCGCGAACACAATTTTACCCGCGATGCGTCGCATGAATTGCGCACACCGCTGGCCATTATTCGTATGGCGACCGAGATTATCGAGGCCGATAAAGGCGTGCCCGAATGCACTAAGCGCAGTCTCAGTCGCATACAGAGCGCGACAAGAGACATGGAGTGCCTGATCGAAGCCTTTTTAATCATGGCTCGCGAGGGTGATGTCGGGTTGGCTAACGAGATGGTGAGTGCTGCGGAAATTGCTAAGGAAGAGATCGAAAAAGTTCGCCCACTGGTTTGCAGCAAGCCGATCACGATGGACGTAGATATTCAGCAGGACTTTTCGATGGAAGCCCCCTCGCGCGTGCTCTCCGTATTGCTGGGAAATTTGTTGCGCAATTCATGCCGCTATACCGATGCCGGGCGCATTGTGGTTCAGGTTAAGCCCGGCCAGATTGTTGTGAGCGATACCGGCATAGGCATTTCGCCAAGTGTCATGGCCAATATCTTTGAGCCGTTTGTTCGGGCGGAGATTGATCGCGGAGGCCAGGGTATCGGGATGACCATCGTTAAGCGTCTGGTCGATCGTTACGGTTGGCGAATCAGTCTGAAGAGTGATGTGGGCAAGGGCACCGAGGTCACCGTGTTTTTTCCTCAATTTCACTTTACTGAGAATAATCCATAAGGCGTGCAGGCCGCAGGGCTAATTGTCGGGTTAAGCTAAGGCAATCCAAATGAGGGGAGCACGATGAGGCATTATTTAGTGTCGCTGATAATCGCGATGTCTTTTTCGATGGGTGCTATGGCCGAATCAAAAACAGCATTGGTGATTCACGGGGGTGCCGGGGTCATTAAGCCGGGCAGCATGAGTTCGCAGACCGAGGCAGAAATTCGTCGTGATTTGAATCTAGCCTTAGACGCAGGCAATGCCGTACTGAGCTCTGGCGGCAGCGCTTTAGATGCAGTTATTGCGGCAATTCGGGTTCTTGAAGAGTCCCCGCACTTCAATGCCGGGAAGGGCGCAGTGTTTAACGCCGATGGCGAGCATGAACTGGATGCATCGATCATGGAAGGCCATACGCTCAGATCAGGTGCAGTCGCCGGCGTAATGACCGTCCGCAGCCCAATCATGTTGGCTCACCGGGTGATGGACAGCAGTCCGCATGTGCTGTTGGCCGGCCGCGGCGCCGACCGATTTGCTGATCAATTTAAAGATATTGAACGCGTTGAAAATAGTTGGTTTGATACGCCGCGCAGGCGACAGCAGCTCGAGGAAGCTAAGCTTCGGGCAAGCGCCAAGGTCGCCACGTCCGCGTCGGAATACTTTGGTACGGTGGGCGCTGTTGCCTTAGATCAGAATGGCCATATTGCAGCGGGGACCTCGACCGGTGGCATGACCAATAAACAGTTCAATCGAGTTGGCGATTCGCCACTGATTGGAGCCGGTACTTACGCGAATGAAGATTGCGGGTTTTCCGGTACGGGTTGGGGTGAGTTCTACATACGCGCCGCAGCCGCCCATGCGGTTTGCGCGCGGGTTTCATTGCGCGCCGATCCGGTTGAAATTGCTGCCGAGGAAGTGATTAACCAAATCATCCCGGCACTCGGCGGCAACGGTGGCGCCATCGCAATGGACAAGCACGGCAATATTGCTATGCCATTTAATACCGAAGGCATGTACCGGGGCTGGGTTCGCTCCGACGGTCAACGTTCGGTGGCCCTGTATTTGACCGAATAGGGCGGAACTCCGAATTTTGACCTCGGCGCTCAAGCTCGGGGCCGAACTGGCCGATATCGCAAATAGCCGGCGTGTTGGCCCGGCCCAGCATTTTGCTAAAGGAATCGCTATGGCGCTATATGAAGATGATCCGCAGTTACGCAAGCAACGACAGTTTCTGCAGACGCTGGAGATCAATATTCGTGAGCAGAATCAGAAGATTATCCACGAGCGGATTCCAAAAATATCGAACGCAGACGTCATGGCATTGGCCAGGTTCGTCGCACAAGCGCGGGCGGATTATTTGCAGGCCGGCTTAGCAATTGCCAATCAAGGCGAGGGCCAATCTCCCGCCGATCATATGGCGAAACTTAAGCAATTCCGGGAGCATTACAAAGAAGCACTGGAAGCGTTCGCCTCATTGGAACGGGCGATCGAGCGCGGTTATGTCGAGCTCAGTTAGGCGCGGCCCGACTTTTTCAGGCGAGTGTTCTTAGGCAGGTGGCTGCGTAAAAAGGCCATCTGGTCCGCAAGGATATTGCGATTAGAAAGAATCAGGTGCTCAATCCAGCTGGGACGGTAAGGCACTGCAAGCAAAGGCATATGTGCTTGGTGCGGCGTCCTACCGCCTTTCTTGGCGTTGCAGTGAAAACAGGCGCAAACCACGTTTTCCCAGGTATCTTTACCGCCCTGAGAAAGGGGTTTGACGTGATCGCGGGTTAGCGATGACCGGCCGAATTCCCGGCCACAGTACATACATAAATGCTCATCACGCGAGAAAAGTGCGGTATTGGTCAATGCCGGCGTTGGGCACAGTGATTTGGGGTTTGCACGTCCGCGCGCAGCGACGATTGGGTGCAAATCCAGGATGCTCTGAGCACCGGAGAAACGATTAAAACCACCATGGATTGTCAGGCACGGATCGCCCAAGGTCCAAGCCACAGCGCCTCGCGCGTATAGGCAAGCAGCATCTTGCCAATGCATCCAATCGAGTATCCGCCCGTGCGCGTCTAGGGACAAAAGCCGGGGCACTGCTCGAAGGGGGGTGACCACTTCAATGCTGGCGGTGGACGGCGAGCTAGCTTCCACCCGGATTAATGAGGGCGAATCTGTCTGCATGCAAGCGAAGCATAGCGAAGATTTGCGTGAGTGCAAACACCTTGTCGGTTTAGAATGGCCGGATTCCAGCGGAGAATTGAATGGACACTTTGTATCCTGAGATTGCAACTTTCGATTCGGGAATGTTGCAAGCAGATGATCGGCATCAGCTTTATTACGAGCAATGCGGCAATCCCAGGGGAAAACCGGTCATCATTTTGCACGGCGGCCCCGGGGCAGGATGCAGTGATAGCATGCGGCGTTTCCATGATCCCGAGGCTTACCGGATCGTGCTTTTGGATCAACGCGGATCGGGCAAATCAACACCGCACGCCGACCTGGTGGACAATACGACTTGGGATTTGGTCGCCGATATCGAGCGTTTACGCGAGCGTTTGAGCATTGAAAAGTGGCAAGTATTCGGCGGTAGCTGGGGATCGACGCTCGCGCTTGCTTATGCCCAAAAGCATCCGGATCGGGTGACTGAGTTGGTCTTGCGCGGCATCTTTATGCTGCGACGTTGGGAGCTGGAGTGGTTCTATCAGGAGGGTGCGTCGCGCATTTATCCGGATGCGTGGGACAATTACCTGGCCGCCATTCCGGTCGACGAGCAGCAGGATTTAATTTCGGCATACCACCGACGACTGACTTCTTCAGACAGATCGGTGCAGCTGGCAGCCGCCAAGGCCTGGAGTATTTGGGAGGCCAGCACCAGTTGCCTGGTGCCCGACAGCAAGATTGTTAGCGACTACGGAACCGACGATTTCGCGTTGGCGTTTGCCCGGATTGAGTCGCATTATTTCGTCAATGCCGGTTTTTTTGAGGTTGACGACCAGTTGTTGCGCGATGCGCACAAAATACGACATATCCCCGGTACGATTGTGCATGGCCGCTATGATGTGGTTTGTCCGGTCAAAAATGCGTGGGATCTGAAAAAGGTCTGGCCCGAAGCCGAGTTGTATGTTTGTCCGAACTCCGGGCACGCCGCATTAGAACCAGAGATTGCTCAGGCACTCGTGCGCGCAACCGACAAATACCGTTATTGATCGATTCGGGGGCGGTCTAGACTGACTTAAAATGCTCTGACGGGGCTTCCGTCAGGGTTTCGTTCAATTAACCAAAGGCCCGCCCAAAGCTTGGCATCCATGCCATAGCCTTCATTTATTTTTTTCTGCAACCAGGCCGGCGCGTCGTTTACATCAATCTCGTGCACGGTGATGTTTTCGCTGTCGTCGCCACCGCCGTTATGGCGCTTCTCCAGTTCGGACGCTCGAACAAAAGCGACCTGTTCATTGCTCATGCCGGAGCTGGTTGGCCCGGTCATCAAGACGTCGATTCTTCCGGCATACCATCCGGTCTCTTCCAGCAACTCGCGACGCGCGGCGTCTTCGATTGAGTCCGAGGCATCGGTGTCGCCAACTAAACCCGCCGGCATCTCAATTGTATTACGCTGCATTGGCACTCGATATTGTTCAACGAATAACAATTTATTTTGCGGCGTAACCGCAACGATAATTACGGCCAGACCGTCGGCCGTGGTCCGCTCGCAGTATTCCCAGGTGCCGTGCACGCGGATGCGCAGCCATTTTCCTTCCCAGGCGATCTTATGTTGCTCAGACATATTGCTTTGATGCCTCCTGAATTCGGCGTCGAGTCATGGGTCCAATTTTCATCGCTTCGCAAAACGCATCCAGTTCCTGCTCTTGCGGAGCACGCCGCTCGGATGTTCCATAATCGTCGGGTAACGGCGCATCACAGCAGATGGTGGCGAGTTCGCGAGAGAGTAATGCGATTTCGCGCTGATCGCGCAAGCGCACAGCATGTGATGCAGCACCGCGTAGGCGTAAAAACTCGACTTCGTCTATTCGCGTGAGCAGCTCATCAAGCGAGCCGAAGTGGCTGAGTAATGTCGCTGCAGTCTTCTGGCCAATCCCACGGACGCCGGGGATATTATCGACCGCGTCACCGCACAGTCCGAGATAGTCTGCGATTTGGTCCGCGCGAACGCCGTGACGGGCTTTTACGCCCGAGTGATTCCAGCGTTGATTACGACCGAAGTCCCATTGCTCATCATCACCTTGCAGTAACTGCGAAAGATCTTTATCTGCCGACACAATGAGTCCCTTAAACCCCTGTGCGCGCAGCCGGTGTAGAGCGGTTCCGATCAGGTCATCAGCTTCGTAGCGACCGTTTGCTAAGACCGGTAGTCCCATTAAGCGACACAGTTGCTGGCACGATCCGAACTGACGTTTTAATTCTTCCGGCGCCGGCTCTCGATTCGCTTTGTACTGCGGGTAAATTTCGTTGCGATAACAAGTTTCCAGCGCCTCATCAAATGCGATGCTTATGTGTAACGGCTTAGTTTGCTCAAGCAGCTCGCAAACAAAACGCGCAAATCCATGAACGGCATTCGCCGGCTGGCCTTCCCGATCCACAAATTCGGCCGGCATAGAATGCCAGGCACGGAATATATACAGGCTCGCATCGACCAATGTGATTTGCATTTATGGGCTCCAAACGCTCAGTAATTCTGTCGGATCGGGTCTTTGTCGCTCGGGCGGCATGTCTTTGCTCGTACCAATGTGAATGAAGCCCAGAACTCTTTCTGACTCTTCGAGTCCAAGTTGAGTGCACAGGTGTTCATCATAGGCCGCCCAACCGGTTAACCACTGTGCAGAAAACCCAACCGCTTGGGCGGCCTGCAGGAGTGCAAAGCAAAGCGCCCCGCCGGAGAGCAGCTGTTCTTGTACGGGAACTTTGTGATCTGTGATGAGTTTCGCAACGACGACAATTACCAATGGCGCATGGCTGAACCTTTGAGACTCTTTGTCGATAACGCCTTCAGAAGCAACCGGGTGCAATTCGTTAAATCGCTGCAGCAGCAATTTTCCGAAAGCGCTGCGCCCATCACCCGAGAGCTCAATAAACCGCCAGGGAGTGAGTCGACCGTGATCAGGAACCCGCACCGCAGATTGCAGAATCCTGCGCACTTGGTCCGAACTGGGGCCGGGCTCGCCCAAAAGTCGGGAGGGAACCGACCGGCGGAGGTCTAAAAAATCCAAGTTATTCACCCAAAACTCCCTACGAATGTCTCAAATTGTCAATTATTGTCAGCATATACAACCGAATTGCGAGTCACTTCACGGATTATAAAACCAGCATTGATACTCTACACACAGTGAAAGGCCATCTATTTTAAGAGCATGACAGACGAATTCTCCCCCATTGGATCCCAAGCTCCTCACCCGCGCGCAGCAGAGGTGATGGCTGAGATCGGTCAGAAGGTTTCTACTGACCTGGGACGCATGCTTAATAGTGTACTTAGCAAAGCAGACGATTGGTTGTTTGACTTAGCTCAGCGTGAAGGTGAGGCGATTGACCCGTTTAATCGTTCGCCGCATATGGAAGCGATGAAAATGCTCCGTGGTGCGCGTGAACGCTTAGAGCAGACCTACCGTGACGAAGCGCTCGCATCATTTACTCGATTATTTGCGAAAGCTAAAGATGACAAAGATCAGCAGTCTTTGAGCCTGGTCGGTGAAGAGGAGCTTGAACAGCAATTGTCGGCGGATTTGGTGGCCGAAACTTTGCGCCGGGCATTTGGCGTCAATTTAGATCGGGTAGCCGCTCGCTTTGCCAAGCTGATGGGGCTGGCTGCGATTGATGAAAAAATAAATCCATTAAGTGCGCATGCGGTAGCGCATTTGCCAAACCGCGCGTTCAAAGGGCTGGAGCTGCCGGCCAATCTACAAACGATTCTATTTAAGTATTACGAGCGCGAGCTGCAGAATCGCTTCCAGTCGATTCTTGAGTTTGCCGAGCAGAAGTTGCACGCCGCGGGGATTCGCATTGCGGAAGAGCGCCGCCCATTGCCGGAGCGTAAAGCTCCAGAGCAACGGCCACAGGAGCAACAGGAGGATTCTTTTGCCACACGCGAACGCGATGATCAGGCATCTTCGGCGAGCGCATCGCGCGGTGGCGAGCGTGAGGCGGTCGCATCAGAAGACCGGGCGATGTTCTCAGCTCTGCGTGAATTGCTTAAATTATGGCGCCCGACCGTAGCCGAAAAACAGGACGCTCAGCCGCGCACGCGTTCGGGTCGTACCCGGGTACTGCAAACCGGTGAAGTGCTCTCGGTTTTGTCGATCCTGCAAGAAGATCCTCCGAGCTCCATTTTACAATCTTTGGTGACGCAGACTCTCGGTGAGACTGAGATGCCGTTGTCGGTACTTTTAAAGCGTGACCTGTTGGCCAGCGCCAATCGCATAGGCTTGTCGCCTGACGAAGTCAGCATGAGTGCCGATGAAGAAGATGCCGTGGATCTGGTTGGCATGTTGTTCGACGTCATGTTGGATGAGCGCGATTTTGAAAATCAGGCGCGCTCGCTCATTGCAAAACTCGTCATTCCGTTTGTCAAAGTAGCGCTGCTGGATCGCCGCATGTTTTTGCATCGCGGCCACCCGGCGCGTCGCCTGTTGAACTCAGTTGCAGAAGCATGCGAGGGCAACCGCGCCGAAGGTCCGCATGAGCGTGAGCTTTTGAACAAGGCTGAAAACGTTGTCGGCCGGTTAGTCGCGGAATTCAATGAAGACCTGGCTGTATTCGAATTGCTTGAGCTCGAATTGCGTGGATATCTGGAGCAGCACACACGCCGGGTTGAAATCGCGGAGAAGCGAGCGGCCGAAGCGCAGCGCGGGCAAGAGCGGCTCGAGCAGGCTCGCAAACTGGCTGCCCAGACTCTGGCCGAGTGCACCAAGGGCCGCAAGTTGCCGAGTTCCTTGCACGATTTCTTTACCAAGCAATGGTCGCATCACCTGACCTTAACCGCGTTGCGAGATGGCGAGGATTCTGAGGCGTGGAAGGCTACTGTCGATCTGGCTAAAGAGCTGGTAGGACGCATGGGTGGGCCCGATAAGCCGGCGCTCAAAGCTGAAGTCAATGATTATAAAGTGCGCACTCCAATGCGCGACGTATTTGCCAGTTCAGGGCTCGATCAAGGGTCTGCAGATCAAGCTATCGACGCTTTGCTGAAGAGCATTGAATTGTCGGGTTTGAGCGAACTGAGCGCGGTCATTCCGATGCGCGAAGTTAAGGCAGAAGACCTGGTCGTACCGACGCGTCAAGCTGAGGGCTTGCGTGTGGTTGGCGGACGGGACACCTTGGATTTTGATCCGGCCGATATTGAGCCACTCTCGCAATTGCAGATCGGAGCCTGGCTGAACATTGCGGTAGAGGACGTGCGCATGCACCCGGCTAAACTTGCATGGGTCAGTCCTATTTCGCAACGTCGTATGTTTGTAAATCGTCGCGGCGTACGCATTCTGGTCGCCTCAATTGAAGAGCTGGCGGCGATGAAAAAAGCAGGTCGCCTGCTATTGCGCGAGCAAGATAATGCCTTTGACGATGCCATGCATCGGATGCTGGATAAGCTGCAGGCTGAGACTTAATCACCGGGCTGTGACGTAAGTACCCCAAATCTTGTAGCATTCGAATCAGGATTAGGGAGCATGTCATGCCGATTCAGTTGGTCTATTTGGGCGAAGGTCAAAATGAGCGTCGCGTCGCGCTGACCCCGGAAACCTGTAAGAAGTTTCTTGGGCTGGGAGTTAACGTCCATTTGCTGGCTGGCGCGGGCAAACCCGCATATTTCGCCGACAACACATATATCGATGCTCAGGTTACCACCGAGGCCGATGCGCTTTTAGCGCGCGCCGATATCGTCATTTGCGTGCAGCCTCCCGAGATTGAGCAAATAAAAAAGATGAGGCGCGGCGCGGTATTGGTGGGTTCTTTGGCACCGTTCGCAGCGGCGCAGCGCGAAGAAGCATTGTTGTCTGCCGGAGTTTCGGCATTTTCGCTTGAGCGCCTTCCGCGCACCACCCGCGCTCAGGCGATGGATGTCCTGAGCTCACAGGCGGGCATGGCCGGTTACAAAGCAGTTTTGATTGGCGCCGAGCTGGTACCGCGCTTTTTCCCGATGCTAACCACGGCCGCAGGCACCATTCGGCCTTCCAAGGTCCTGGTGATCGGTGCCGGCGTTGCTGGTTTGCAAGCAATCGCTACCGCTAAGCGTCTGGGCGCCCAAGTGGAAGGCTTCGATGTCCGTCCGGAAACGAAAGAGCAGATCGAATCTTTGGGTGGCAGATTCCTTGATTTGGGCGTTTCGGCCGCCGGCGAAGGCGGCTATGCTCGCGAGCTCACCGCCGAGGAACGGGCGGAGCAACAGCGCCGCCTCGCAGAACACCTGAAGGGGATTGATGTGGTGATTTGCACCGCCGCAGTCCCGGGTCGTCAGGCTCCCCGGATTATCAGTGCCGATATGGTGCGTGGAATGAAGGCTGGGTCGGTGATTGTCGATCTGGCTGCTGAAACAGGTGGCAACTGTGAGCTGACCCAGGCAGGCCAGAATAAGGAGCATGACGGAGTGTTAGTTGCCGGGCCGGTCAATCTAGCGGCGATGGGCGCGGTGCATGCCAGCGAAATGTACGCGCGCAACGTCTTTAATTTTGTCAGCTTGATGATTAAAGAATCGGAGCTGCATTTAGACTGGCAAGATGAACTCATCGCCAAGACCTGCTGGACCCACGAGGGTGCCAGCAAGCTGGCTGGGTAGGTCGCGCCTCTTAGTCTTTGGGTTTCGTGGCAGGTTCTTTTGCTGAAGGCGCCGGCACCTTACCCGGCCCACCGGCCTTAATCCACTCCTGGCGCTGTCCGGGTGTCATCGCTTTCCATTGCGCCTGAACTTGTCGACGTTGCTCAGGCGGTAGTGCCTGAATTTGTTGGAATACTTCGCGCAGCTTCGTTTGCTCTCCCGCATTAATCCGACGGAATCGCTCGGCGCCCTCGCGGGCTAATTTTCGTTGCTCGGGGGTAAGGCTCTTATAGAGGCGTGCACGATCGAGTTGCAAGCGGCGGCGTTCGGGGCTGCTACGTTCCCATTGCTCGCGCACCGGAAAGGTAAGCGCCTGCCGATCCTCTTCCGACAGTTGGTCCCAGCTCAGGGAGTCGGATTGGTTGGTATCAGCCCTGGACTGCGAGCTCTGCGCCAAAACATTGTGCGATATCAACGCCAGGGAAAAAATCAGACACAGCTTCAATAGTGGATTCATAACAATTCCTCGGTTGACTCATCGGTTTCAGACGCTACAGGAGCGCTGGCCAACCACAAATAGAATTCGGGATCTTCGTTGATTAAATCCGCATTGACCTTAGCGGACTGGGCGGCGCTAATCATTACGTCTTCATCAAGCACCGGCTGTGCTTTCCACGGCACAAAGATTGCGGCAGCAAGCATCGCTGCGGTCGCACCGGCCGGTACCCACCATTGCCAGGGCGTGTGTTCCTGCAAGGACTCCAAAGCCGATCTGCGCGCATTGCGCAACTTAAGGCGTGCCGCCGGGTCGGTATTGGCGCATTGCGCCTGAAACAGGCGGGATACGTGGTTCTCGAATTTAGTGTCGTTCTGGCTCATTGCCATTCCTCCAGTTTGCCCCGTAGCTGATCGCTCGCTCGAAACAAATGTGTTTTAACCGATCCTTCGGAACAGCCCATTATATGCGCTGTCTCTGCGGTACTCATACCTTGCACGGCGCGCAAGAGAAATGCCTCTTGTTGCCGGGCAGGCAAGCTTTGCATCGCGTTGCGTAGAGCCTGCCACTCATGATTGCGCTGATGGGCCTCAGCCGGGTCTGGTTCGGAGCTGGCGATGTGATCGAAAATGTCCGAGCCATCTTCCTCGCTCTTACCCACCCAGCTTTGCAGTTTTCTTTGCCAGTTATTGGCTCGTCGCTGACTGGATATCTTGCGGCGCAAAATCGTCCAGAAAATCTTATCCCACTCCACTGACGGGCGTTTTCGATAACGAACAAATGCCATCATGGCTTCTTGAACACACTCCATTGCGTCCTCCCGGTTGCCCAGCGACAATTCAGAAAACCGAAACGCCCGCAGTTCGTTGTCTGCCAGGTAACGATCCAGTGCTCTGTCTACATCGGTTGATCCGAAAGAAGCGTCCAAGGGCATTTAGCCAGTTTGCCTTTTAGGTGATTCAACTACAGCTAACGCGCAAAAGGCAATTCGGTTGACAACAAATGCTGAAAATATTGGATTTAGCCGTAGCAACGGTATGATGTCCGGGCAACTTGATGCCAGGGGCTCAAATGGACGGTTTTCTCGCGCTTTATATTTTTCTGCTGGCTGCGTTCACTGGCCACGAGATCATTTCTCGGGTGCCGGTCATTCTGCATACGCCCTTGATGTCGGGTTCAAACTTTGTCCACGGCATTGTTCTGGTCGGCGGCATGGTGGCTCTGGCCCATGCACATACCCCCTTAGAACGGGTGGTGGGGTTTCTTGCGGTGTTTTTAGGGGCCGGCAATGCGGTCGGCGGCTACGTCGTGACTGAACGCATGCTGGAGATGTTCAAGTCGTCCAAAGATAAGCAAGGATGATCAGCATGAGCGTGCAGGACATTCTCGACATTCTAGCCAAGTCCAGTTATCTGCTGGCTGCAGCCTTATTCATCCTGGGTCTAAAGCGCATGTCGTCGCCGGTTACCGCGCGCAAGGGCATAATTTGGGCAGGTGTGGGCATGCTGATCGCCACAGCCGTGACGTTTATCGCGCCAGCCACCTGGGGCGAGGGTGGTATTGATCCGCTGAACTTAGGATTGATGGTACTGGCGATTGTTCTGAGCTCGGTGTTTTGGGTTTGGGGAAAACGCGTGCCGTTAACTGATATGCCGCAGATGGTTGCGATCTTTAACGGTATGGGCGGCGGATCAGCAGCCGCAATCGGTGCGGCCGCTCTGATCGCCGCTGCCGGGTTCAGTGGCGAGTGTACGGTGACCGATATTCAGGCGCACCGTTGTCTTGATGGCACCAAAGCAACATTGGCAGTCATAGGTGCGCTGATCGGTGCCATTTCATTCTCCGGCTCGGTAATCGCCTGGGCCAAGCTCGATGGCCGCATGGATAAGCGCTACACCTTCGTCGGCCAGCAGTTTTTTAATGCACTGATCTTTATCGCTGCGATTGTTGCCGGTGTATTGGTGATATCGAGCATGAATCTACAAATGATCGTTGTCTTCTTCGCGCTCGCTCTGCTGGTCGGTATTTTAATGACCCTGCCGATCGGTGGTGCGGATATGCCCGTTGTCATTTCTTTGTACAACGCATTAACCGGCCTTGCGGTGGCGTTCGAAGGTTATGTCCTGCAGAACGAAGCGTTAATCATTGCCGGTACGGTGGTCGGTGCGGCCGGTATGTTGTTAACGCAGCTGATGGCCAAAGCGATGAATCGCCCGATTACCAACGTGTTATTCAGCAATTTTGGCGGGGGTGGAGAAGCGCAGGAAATCAGCGGCAGTCAGCGTGAGATTGAAGCCGGTGACGTGGCGGCGATGATGGCATTTGCCGAACGCGTAGTTATTGTCCCGGGTTACGGCATGGCCGTTGCACAAGCCCAGCACAAAATCTGGGAACTCTCGCAGCTCTTAATTAAGCGCGGCGTGAAAGTGCGTTTTGCCATTCATCCGGTGGCTGGTCGTATGCCCGGACATATGAATGTTTTGTTGGCCGAAGCCGGTGTGCCCTACGATTTGATTGCCGACATGGACGATATTAATCCAGAGTTCCGCAATACCGATGTCTCGCTAGTTATTGGCGCTAATGACGTGGTAAATCCGGTGGCAAAAACTGATCCTGCATCGCCAATCTATGGCATGCCGATTCTTGATGTGTCTGAGTCGCGCAATGTAATCATTGTGAAGCGCGGCAAAGGTACTGGATTTGCCGGGATCGAAAATGCGCTGTTCTATCAAGAAAATGCGCGCATGCTTTACGGAGATGGTTCAGCGATGGCGGCAGCATTGGTTAGCGAGCTCAAGGCGCTTGATGGCGGCGGCCACTAATCTATTTGCTTGCCCATAGGGTGATGATCAGTCCGAGAGTCAGCCAGGCGGCATCGTAGATCGTACCGGCGGCTACTCCCAGCTCCCAGATCAGGACCGGCCCGATAGCGCTCATGCTGTGCATAAGATCTATGCCAAGCCACTGAGCGACGATAAACGAAACCATTAGAAAGTGACTTAACAGGGTGGTGATCACGAAAGCCACCCCCGCTGAAATCGACCTCATCCAGCCGGCGGGAACGGCACACAGGCGCATTAGCAGGCTCAGGTCGGCGGCCACAAGTAGTGCCATCCAGGAGCAGGGCTGCTCCAGCCAACTGCCTACCGAGCCCCATACGGTTGCCCCGGCGAAGATGCCAACCAGCATCGCCGGAATCGCCAGAAGCTGACGGGCGCGCGTTGTCGGCGATTGAATGGAATTAATAATCATACGGCCGCGCATTCTAGCTGTTCCCCGTTAAAAGCGTATTTCGCACCCGCCGGCCCAAGTCACGGTACAATATTACGAGCGTTTCACCGAATTACCCCCATGACCTATTCAAGAACCAGCGAGCCCGTCAAGTTCGAGCGGGACTGTGTTGCCATCCTCGTACCTCAAGGTGACGAAGTGCAATTGCCGGCCGGAACCGTCGGTTACATCACCCAGGCCCTGGGCGGCTCGTTTACCGTCTTCGTTGAGGGCAATCTTTTCCGCATCGCCGGTCAGGACGCTGATGCTATCGGTAAGGAAACGCCGGTACCGATTCATATTTCCGATGCCGCCGACGATGATGAAGTAGAGAAGGTCGTATGGAAGCAGCTTCGAACATGCTTTGATCCGGAGATTCCGATCAACGTGGTCGAGCTCGGACTGATCTACGAATGCAACATTTCTCGAGCAGAAGATGGCCAGCGCCGCGTAGATATCAAGATGACCCTTACCGCGCCGGCCTGTGGCATGGGCGATATATTGGTGGCTGATGTGCGCTCAAAGGTCGAATGCGTCCCAACGATCGCGGAAGCCGATGTTGAGCTGGTATTTGATCCGCCCTGGAACCAATCGATGATGTCCGAGGCCGCTCGTCTAGAGACCGGCATGCTGTAAGTTGGCGCAGTTTCGGTAAAAGGCGTAACAAAAAGTCGCTTCGGGTTGAAGTTTTTTATCAACATGCGCCGGCGAATGGCGAATGGCCATTCCAAACGCTCATTCGAATCGAATAAAAAAGCCCAATAAAAACAAGATGAATTTTCTGTCGTTCAATCGCCTGATTGAATCCGGCGTTTGTCCTTCTGCGCGTCGAGTCCTCAGGTCCAAAAAACCCATTGACGGCGAACCCCGATTTGACTATTAAATCGCCAGTCCGGTGCAGGGTGTATTGCCGGACTCAGTAAGGCCGATTCCACATTCGATAAATCCAGACAGCCTAAACCAGTGCAGGGGATGGGGATCCCACAGGTCTGGAGTTAGAAAGCGGAAACGGAAATCCAACGGCTCGTCAATCGACGACTTTCTGTGTAGCACACCTAAATAGGGGATTTATCGTGGCTCGTAATTTCACTCGCAATATGACGCTTCAGACTTTGTCTGCTGCCGTCGCCTTGGCTGTCAGCGGCGCTGTTTTCGCCGGTCAAGCCAATCTCGCCACTCTCGGTGGTGAGCAAAGTTATTCACGCTTTATTGTTAAGTATGCAGACAACGCACCGGAGTCATCAGATTCACGCAAACTTCAAGACGCGTTAGTCCGCGCTTCACAGCGCGCTGACTCGATCATGCAGGGTGCGCAGATTGAATCTACAAGCAAGCGTCGCGGCAAACCGCTGGCTGTTAATCATCTTCACCGGATTTCGGTCGGCGGCGATGTCATCAAAAGCTCGCGCGATCTGAGCAGCATCGAAGCAGAAGTTTTGATGCAGGAAATTGCGGCGATGCCCGGCGTTGAGTTCGTTGAAGTCGATCAGCTGATGAAGCCTCTTTTCACACCGAACGACACCAGCTATACCTCGCAATGGCATTACTACGAAGCCACCGGCGGTTTGAACCTGCCAACTGCTTGGGACAAAGCAACCGGCACCGGCGTGGTGGTGGCGGTGCTGGATACCGGTATCACCGCCCATACCGATTTGAATGCCAATGTAATTGCCGGTTATGACTTTATTTCCGATGCGGCGTCGGCTCGCGATGGAAATGGCCGCGATTCAAACCCGAACGACCAGGGCGATTGGACGACAGCGGGCCAATGCGGCACAGGGTCTCCGGCTTCCAATTCCAGCTGGCACGGAACGCACGTCGCCGGTACGGTTGCCGCAGTCACCAATAACGCCAAAGGTGTTGCCGGTGTTGCTTACAACGCCAAGATCATGCCGGTACGCGTACTGGGTGCCTGCGGTGGTTACACTTCAGACATTGCCGACGGCATTATCTGGGCATCCGGCGGCACGGTAACCGGCATTGCGAACACGACGACCCCGGCTAAAGTGATCAATATGTCACTTGGCGGCGGCGGTACCTGCTCCAGCACGTATCAAAATGCCATTAACGGCGCGGTTGGTCGTGGCACTACTGTGGTGGTGGCCGCGGGCAATAGCAACGCCAATGTATCGGGCTCGGTTCCTGCGAACTGCACCGGTGTCGTCGCTGTGGCTTCCAACGACCGTGAAGGCAATCGTGCGTCCTACTCCAACTACGGCACACTGATCGACGTCACCGCGCCGGGCGGCGAAACCGCAGTGTCCGGCAACGGCGTGGCTTCGACACTGAACACCGGAACAACGGTGCCTTCTGCCGAAACCTATGCCTATTACCAAGGCACCTCGATGGCGGCACCGCATGTTGCGGGTGTCGTCGCGTTGATGCAGTCGGTAGCCAGCAAGACGCCGGCGGACATCGAATCGTTACTGAAGAGTACCGCTCGCGCACTGCCGGGCAGCTGCTCGGGTGGCTGTGGTTCGGGCATTGTGGACGCCAACGCGGCGGTAGTTGCCGCGATGGGAACACCGCCCCCACCGCCGCCGCCGACTGGTGGGGCGTTGACGAACGGCGTGCCGAAGACCGGTCTTTCCGGAGCCACGGGTAGTCAAACCTTCTACACCCTGGTCGTACCTGCCGGTGCCAGCAATCTGCAGTTCGTAATGTCCGGTGGAACCGGCGATGCCGACATGTATGTGAAATTCGGTTCGGCACCGACCACCAGCGTTTATGATTGCCGTCCGTACTTGTCGGGCAATAATGAAACGTGCACCATCGCCACCGCTCAGGCCGGTACCTATCACGTCATGCTCAATGGCTATGCGGCGTACTCAGGTGTTTCACTGACCGGTAGCTACAGCGTTGGGTCGCCGGTCTTTACCAATACGGCTAATGTGACCATCTCAGATAAAACCACGGTGTACAGCAATATTACGGTCAGCGGTCAGAGCGGGAACGCCAGTGCCAGTACCAAGGTTGATGTGCGTATCATACATACCTACAAAGGCGACCTGCGGGTTGATGTGGTCGGGCCGAGTGGCACGATCTACAACATTCACAATCGCTCTGGCGGCAGTGCTGACAACATTATCGGCACGTTCTATATCAATGCCTCTGCGCAAACCAAAAATGGCTTGTGGCGTTTGAAGGTATATGATGCGGCATCCGGTGACACGGGCTATATCGACAGCTGGAGCATCCAGTTCTGATCCTGAGCTAGTCCTCGATGTACTTAATGTGGAATCGAAGCCCTGCGTTCGCGCAGGGCTTTTTTATCGGGTCGCCATTCGTTGCGATGGATGAGTTCAGCGCATTTCGGCATTGCGGCGATGCAAAATTGCCCTGCGCTGAGAAAAAAAATATTGGTTACATTCGAAACAATCGCTCTGGCTTAACCTGCGTTCTTCGTGGTCGAAGAAAAAAAACCAATAAAATCAATCAGGATGGTTGACTGTTTAGTCAAGCGTTTCAATTTGCTGTTTCCTTGACGCAGCTGAACGACGTTCTCCTAAAAAAGCCTATTGACGTGAGCGAGCAGTTTGACTAATAAATCATCGTCCGCTGCATTTTTTGCTGCGGATTTTTTTGTGCCGGATTCGATTCGATTGAACCAGGCGACCTGAACCAGAGTAAGGGAAGGGGATCCCACAGGTCTGGAGATATGAGAACGAAAGCGGTTAAACGACAGGTCGTCATGCGGCGACTTTCTGTGTAGCACTCCTAAATAGGGGATTTATCGTGGCTCGTAATTTCACTCGCAAAATGACCCTCCAGACTTTGTCTGCTGCTGTCGCTCTGGCTGTCAGCGGCGCCGTTTTCGCCGGCCAGGCAAATATCGGAACTCTGGAAGGACAAACAGACTTCACACGCTTTATCGTGAAGTATCAAAACAACGCGCCTGAATCGGTTGATCAGGCCCGCTTTCAAGACGCCTTGAATCGTGCGTCACAGCGCACCCAATCGACGATGGAGAGTACCTCTGGTATCTCCAAGAAAGCCAAGCCCTTGGCACTCAATCACTCGCACCGCGTGGCGGTGGGTGGTGACGTAGTTAAGGCGTCACGTAGATTGAACCGTAGTGAAGCTGAAATGCTGATGCGCGAAATCGCTTCGATGCCCGGCGTCGAATACGTTGAAGTAGATCAGTTGATGAAGCCGTTGTTCTCACCGAACGACACGTTTTACGCCAATCAGTGGCATTACTACGAAGCCACTGGTGGTTTGAACCTTCCGACTGCTTGGGATAAAGCCACGGGTACCGGTACGGTTATTGCGGTGCTGGATACCGGTATAACGAATCATTCGGACTTGAATGCGAATGTCATCGCCGGTTATGACTTTATTTCCGATGCGGCAGGTGCGCGCGACGGCAACGGCCGTGATTCCAATCCCGCTGACGAAGGCGATTGGACCACTACCGGTCAATGTGGTGGCGGCTCGCAAGCGTCCAACTCTAGCTGGCACGGGACACACGTAGCGGGTACCGTGGCTGCGGTAACTAACAACGCCACAGGTGTTGCGGGCGTGGCGTATAACGCCAAGATTATGCCGGTACGCGTATTGGGCGCCTGCGGTGGTTATACGTCGGATATCGCCGACGGCATCATCTGGGCATCGGGCGGTACCGTTAGCGGTATTCCGAACACATCGACCCCTGCTGAAGTCATTAATATGTCACTCGGTGGTGGCGGTAGCTGCTCCAGCACTTATCAAAACGCCATTAACGGTGCGGTCGGCCGTGGCACCACTGTGGTGGTGGCTGCCGGTAACAGCAATGCCGATGTGTCGGGTTCGGTTCCTGCGAACTGTGCCAATGTCATTGCCGTTGCATCCAATGACCGCGAAGGTAACCGCGCGTCGTATTCAAACTACGGCACGATGATCGATGTGACTGCTCCGGGTGGTGAAACCGCAGTGTCCGGCAACGGCGTAGCATCCACTTTGAACAGTGGCACCACGACCCCGGGTACCGAAAACTATGTTTACTACCAAGGCACCTCGATGGCTGCGCCGCATGTCGCGGGCGTAGTGGCATTGATGCAATCGGTAGCAACCAAGACCCCGGCAGAAATTGAGTCGTTGTTGAAGAGTTCGGCACGCGCACTACCGGGCAGCTGCTCGGGTGGCTGCGGTTCGGGTATTGTGGATGCCAATGCGGCAGTTGATGCAGCCATGGGCACGACACCGCCGCCACCGCCGCCGCCGTCGGGCACGCTGTTTGAAAATACAGCGGACGTAAGCATCGTTGATCGCAAAACGGTGTACAGCAATATTACGGTTAGCGGTCAATCGGGCAATGCTTCGAGCTCAACGCCAGTGACGGTGCGGATTATCCACACCTATATTGGTGACTTGCGCGTTGACGTTGTTGCGCCCGATGGCAGTATCTACAACATTCACAATCGCACCGGTGGAAGCGCCGATAACATCATTGGTACGTTCAACTTGAATTTGTCGAGCGAATCCAAGAATGGTTTGTGGCGCTTAAAGGTATATGACGCTGCAAGAGGTGATGTCGGCTACATCGACAGTTGGAGCATCTTGCTCTGATACTCCATAGTAAACATCGTTAAGTTACTGTTTTAAGGAAGGCCCCGCGCAACCCGCGGGGTCTTTTTTTGCGCACAAAATATGTGATGAAAATCACGAATTGACCCCCTCCGGCTCGGCTGCTAAGGTCGGTTGGTACGGTCTGAACACACAGATCGTTCCGCCAACCGGGCTTAGGGGGCCTGCGTGTTGTATCGAAGTGAATTGGTTTTCTAATTCGGTCGGTGACTAAGGGGGAGTCATGCAGCGCATGACTCGGACAATCTAATTGTATTTTGGGGGAATATACCGTGGCTCGAACTAACACTCGTTGTTTAACGGCGCAGATATTGTCTGCGGCTGTTGCCTTGGCCGTAAGCGGGGCAGTCTTCGCTGGTCAGGCCAATGTGGAGACATTGGGGGGCGATCAAAGTTTTCATCGTTTTATCGTGAAATTCGAAAATGACGCACCGGAGTCCATCGACTCTTCGCGTCTGCAAGATGCATTGAACCGTGCGTCGCAGCGCGTTCACTCCGTGATGGAAAGTGCATCCTTGCAATCCAATGATGGCGTTCGCGGCAAACGCAAACCACTTGCGATTAATCACATGCGCCGCATTGCGGTGGGTGGTGATGTAATCGGTACATCGCGTCAACTAAATCGTTTGGAAGCCGAAGTGTTGATGCGTGAAATCGCCTCAATGCCGGGGGTCGAATTTGTCGAAGTTGATCAGCTGATGAAGCCGTTGTTTACGCCCAATGATACCTACTACGCCAGCGCGCAGTGGCACTATTTCGAGCCTATTGGTGGGTTGAATCTACCTGGTGCCTGGGATAAGGCCACGGGCACCGGTACGGTGATTGCGGTGTTGGACACCGGTATTACTAATCACTCGGATTTGAATGCAAACGTCATCGGCGGTTACGATTTCCTGTCAGATGCCGCGATGGCGCGTGATGGTAACGGTCGCGATTCCAATCCAGCCGACGAAGGCGATTGGACTACTGCCGGTCAATGCGGTGGCGGGTCCCAAGCTTCGAATTCCAGCTGGCACGGCACCCATGTGGCCGGTACGGTGGCTGCGGTAACTAACAACGCCACAGGTGTTGCGGGCGTGGCGTATAACGCCAAGATCATGCCGGTACGCGTGTTGGGAGCTTGCGGTGGTTATACCTCGGATATTGCCGATGGCATTATCTGGGCATCTGGTGGTTCGGTCAGCGGAATACCGAATACTAGTACGCCTGCTGAAGTGATCAATATGTCACTCGGCGGAGGTGGTAGCTGCTCTAGCACTTATCAAAACGCCATCAACGGTGCGGTTGGCCGTGGCACGACCATTGTGGTTGCTGCTGGTAATAGCAATGCCAATGTGTCCGGTTCGGTTCCAGCCAATTGTTCCAACGTCATTGCGGTTGCGGCAAATGATCGTGAGGGTAATCGTGCTTCGTACTCCAACTACGGCACAATGATTGATGTCACCGCACCGGGCGGTGAAACAGCAGTTTCCGGAAACGGCGTGGCATCGACACTGAATAGCGGCACGACTACCCCGGGTACCGAAAACTATGTGTACTACCAGGGTACCTCGATGGCTGCACCGCACGTAGCGGGCGTAGTTGCATTGATGCAGTCGGTGGCTACCAAGACGCCGGCTGAAGTGGAGTCAATTCTCAAGAGCACCGCGCGTTCGCTGCCGGGTAGCTGCTCAGGAGGTTGTGGTGCCGGTATTGTGGATGCCGATGCTGCCGTAGTTGCTGCGACTGGAACTCCGCCACCGCCGCCACCGCCGCCGACAGGAAACACACTAAGCAACGGTACCCCAGTCACCGGCATTTCGGGTGCAACAGGTAGCGAGCAGTTCTGGACCATGGAAGTACCCGCGGGTGCGAGCAACCTGAGCTTCGCTATGTCCGGTGGTTCAGGTGATGCCGACATGTATGTTCGTTTCGGCGCCGCTCCTACCACGTCGACTTATGACTGCCGACCGTATCTCAACGGCAATAATGAGACCTGCGATATCAGCAACGTGCAAACGGGAACGTACCACGTGATGTTGCGTGGTTACAGCAGCTTCTCGGGTGTTTCGTTAACAGGTAGTTTTGTTGATGGTGGTACACCGCCACCAGGTCAAACTTTCTGGGAGAACACGGATAACGTTTCGATTGTCGATAAGTCGACCGTGTATAGCGATATCAATGTGACGGGTCTAAGCGGCAATGCGCCGAGCAACCTGAGTGTCGATGTACGGATTATCCATACCTATCGCGGTGATCTGCAGATCGACTTGGTCGCACCGGATGGTTCGACCTATCGCTTGAAGGATACGAGTGGCAGAGACAGTGCCGACAACGTCATTGCTACTTACTCAGTGAACGCCTCGAGTGAAAGCGCTAGCGGTTTGTGGCGCTTGAAAGTGTGGGATCGCTGGAATGGCGATACCGGCTATATCGATAGCTGGAGTATGCAGTTCTAAGTAGATAGTGAGTGAACGAAAAACGCCCGGATTGATCCGGGCGTTTTTTGCGTTTATACGAGAACATATCCGGCTAGATTTCTTCAAATCGATTTGCTGCGACGTTTTTGCGTACTTCCGACGGCTGCCATATTCTGCCGTTCATGGCAATGTAAACGCCCGGCGGCAGAGACTGTACTGCACCCACCGCCGTACCAATATTGAATTCGGCATCAGATCCGCGAAACCGTGCCGGATTAAGTGCGCCGGTTAAAACGATCGTCTTGTCTTGTATGCTCGAAAGCGCCTTGGCGGTTTCAACCATTGAGTCAGTGCCGTGCGTGATAAGTATATGTTTGGCACTTTGCGCAGAAATAGTCTGATGCATTAATTGCCGATCCTGGTCGGTAATGTGCAAGCTATCTTTTCGAATTATCGGGATCACCGTAAAACGGAATGCGACGCCGAGTTCGCGCAAGATGCCGCCAATTTGCGGCTCGCCGACTTGGAAGTCCGATTTGTCGTCAAAATAGATTTTGTCGATCGTGCCACCGGTGGTGACAATGAGCAGTTCTTGCATTTTGAGATTCCAGATCGAGGCGGCTGAATTATACGTCTGAATTTGATTTCCGGCTAAACCGTGCCTTCAGGCCTGGCCAGCTGGCAGTGAGGATGATGCCAACGGATAGAGCTATTTCAGCGATCGAAAAAAACCGGGTGGCTGGCACTGCCCAAAGTTCCATCACGCCATGGCTGAAGTAAAACAAGGCGAAAACTCCTGACCAGAAGCCTGCACTCGGGCGATCGGCGATAAACAAAGAACAGGCCAGTGCAATCGGCAGAATCAGGAGTGCTTTGGCGAGGTTCGAAATCGCCGCGATTTCTGCGAACGGACCTAGTTGCCAGACGAGCTGCAGTGCCAGAAGGGTCACGCACAAGCCGATGGTGAGTAATCGAAAATTCATGCGCTGAGTTTCTTGCAGGTTTGCGCCAATCGTTTACCTAGCGCATAAGCCAGCGCTTTTTCATCTTCGCTTAGCTCAGAGGTAGCGTTTGTTCCGGTGACATGGCTTGCGCCATAGGGCGTGCCGCCGGATTGAGTCTCAGACAGCCGTGCTTCGGTGTACGGAATGCCGAGCACCAGACATCCATGGTGAAGCAGTGGCAGCATCATAGAAATGAGGGTGCTTTCCTGACCGCCGTGCATCGTCGATGTCGACGTGAAGACGACGGCTGGCTTGCCTACTAGGCTGCCCGAGGCCCACTGCGCGCCGGTGCTATCCCAAAAATACTTCATCGCTGACGCCATATTGCCGAATCGGGTTGGGCTACCCATCGCGATTCCAACGCATTCCTCCAAGTCTCTGGCCTGTGCATAAGGTGCACCCTCGGCGGGAACCGGGGGCTCGGCAACTTGTGTATTCGGTAGAACTGGCGGCACGCTGCGGATTCTTGCCTGCATACCATCCTCAGACTCAATGCCCCGAGCTATTTGCTTGGCAAGGTTCGCTACCGACCCGCCCCGGCTGAAGTACAGCACGAGAATCTCACTCATGGTGAAGCTCCTTAAGTCGTAATAGACTGGTGGCTCCTGGCTAGATCCCAGAATGCAACCTAATGGGTACCATGATAGTCAATCTGACATTCAAGCGGCTAAAAAAATACTTTGAGCAAGATAGGCTAATCTCATTTGCTCAACACCTCTGGCATCGATTTGTCGACGATCGTTGCTTTGAAACGGCCGGCGCATTGGCTTACACAACTATCTTTGCCCTGGTTCCGCTGAGCGCGGTTGCGTTTACGGTTGTGTCCGTGTTTCCAATTTTCCAGGCCTGGAACGACCGCTTAATCGCATTCGTATTCGAGAGTTTTGTGCCGGAAGCGGCGCAAAGTGTCTCGGAGTATTTGTTGGCATTTGCGCGCACAACCAAAGAACTCAGTGTGACTGGCTTGTTGGCGCTGCTTGCTTCGGTGTTGTTGACCATGGCAGCGATTGAATCGACATTTAATCGCATATGGCGTGTACCCAAGCCACGCCCCAAGCTGTGGCGACTCGTCGTGTTTTGGACCATCCTCACCTTAGGCTTCTTACTGTTGGTCGCGTCGCTTACGCTCAGTGGCAGCTTTATCAGTGTGGCAGAGCAAGAACAAAGTCCGTGGTATTGGCAGCTCACCCGTTGGCTGCCGACGATCACTGCCTTTCTGGTTTTCTCTGTTGCGTATGTGCTCATTCCAAATCGTACAGTGCGGTGGCATTTCGCAGCGGCTGGCGGGTTCTTAGCCACACTGCTGTTTGAGTTGGCAAAGTTCGGCTTTTCGGTATATCTAAAAAATGCAGCGCTAACTCAGTTGTACGGCGCTCTGGCATTGGTTCCTATTTTTCTGATCTGGGTCTGGCTGAGTTGGGTGGTGATTTTGCTGGGCGCCAGCTTTGCTGCGTCGCTGTCCGGATTCCGTTATCAGCCTGTCTCGGATCGATTGCCTCCCGGGGCAGAGCTATATGGTTGTTTAAGACTGATCTGGCAATTAGAAAGTTGCCGAAAATCTGGCGGTTCTTTGCATATTGACGATATCCGCTTGCTCGAGCCGAGCCTGAGTGATGATTTGATTCAACGCTTCCTGGCTGGTTTGAATCAACTACAGATTGTCTCGAGGAACCAGGAGGGTGCCTGGTTGCTCAGCAGAGATTTAGCGCACGTACCATTAAAAGACTTACACACCAGTCTGGAATTGAGGGTGCCCACAGAATTTACACACTTGCCGGGTCAGACTGAGCCCGCTGGTAGAATGGCGTTAGCGATTATTGAGCATTTGCGCGGTCCGCTAAATGTCGCTCTTTCGGCAGACATCGGACAATTTATTGGAAGCACTAATGATTAAAACGAAGCTCGTGGCCCCGCTGTTTGTGAGTGTCCTTCTTTTCGCCTGTAGCAAGCCGGCTGAGGAGGTAAGTAGTTCGCTTAGTGAGGCATTAACTGGCCAAGCGCCGACAATGACGGAAAATTGCGGAGCGCTTGATAGGTCGCTTCGGTCGTTTCAAGAGGGGCAGCCGCGACTCGTCGTGCAGACTCTGGATTGTCAGGTTTTCGATCTGGATGAGCAGCGCGGGTCCTGGGTGCTGATTAATTTTTGGGCAACCTGGTGCGCACCGTGTCTGAAAGAAATTCCTGACTTTAATGAGCTAAACGCAGGTGATCATAATCTCAAATTGATCGGCTTGGCATTTGAAGAAATTAGCGTCGCCGAAATGCAGCAGTTTTTTGCTGAAAAAGTGCGGCCTGAGTATCCAATTGCGATTATTGATACGTTCAATCCACCGGCAGATTTCGATACGCCGCGTGGTCTGCCGACAACGGTTTTGATCAATCCGCAGGGCAAGATTGAAAAGCAATTTATTGGTCCGGTGACCGCTGAAATGTTGCTGCCATTAATTCAGCGTAATCAGTGAATGTGAGTGCTGCCAGATTTCTTGTGACCGGGCGCGTTCAAGGCGTGTGGTTTCGCGCGAGCACAGCGAAGTATGCAGCGTCTCTCGGGCTCACCGGTTATGCAGAAAATCTTGCTGATGGAAGTGTCGAGGTTTTTGCGCAAGGAGAGGACAGTGCCTTGCGTTCGCTCGAACTATGGTTGGATACAGGCCCGCCTTTAGCGCGAGTTGATTCGGTCCGGCGCGAAGAAAACGCACCGGGGGCCTACTCGGATTTCTCTCAACGCTGAGCCATATTCAAACTATTGAAGGGCCTTGAGTTCATCAGCCTGAGATTCTCGTTGTAGGCGCTCGATCAGCTCGTCCAAATCGCCCTCGACAATCTGTGGCAGCGAATATAGCGTCAGACCTTCGACTCGGTGGTCGGTAATTCGTCCTTGCGGGAAGTTATAGGTTCTAATGCGCTGGCTGCGATCACCGCTGCCTACCTGTAGCCTACGCGCCTCGCTGGTTGCGGCCTGCTGAGCATTAATTTGCATATCCAGCAGCGACGCCCTGAGTCGCTGCATAGCCTTCTCGCGGTTGGCGTGCTGACTTCGTTCGGTTTGGCACTCGACGACGATGCCGCTGGGTTCGTGCGTTATGCGGATTGCTGATTCGGTCTTATTTACGTGCTGACCACCGGCGCCGGAACTACGAAACGTATCAACTTTTAAGTCTGCCGGATTCAAGTCGATCTCTTCAATTTCATCGGCGACCGGCAAAATGGCGACGGTTGCAGCGGATGTATGAATGCGACCTTGAGTCTCGGTGTCCGGGACGCGTTGAACCCGGTGCGTACCGGATTCGAATTTCAGTTTTGCGAAGACACTCTTGCCCTCAACACGTGCAATCAGCTCCTTAAACCCGCCGTGTTCGCCGGGACTGCTGGATTCAATTTGTACGCGCCAGCCTTGTTTTTCTGCGTAGCGGTGGTACATCCGGAATAAATCACCGGCGAATATTGCCGCCTCATCGCCACCGGTTCCTGCCCTGACTTCCAGATAGATGTCATTGTCATCACGTGGATCTTTGGGGATCAGCAGTAACGCCATCGAACTATCAAGTTGTTCAAGTCTAGACTGAGTCGCGGCAATTTCTTCTTTGGCTAGGTCGGCCATTTCCGGATCGCTCAACATCGCGTGTGCGGCGCTGAGGTCGTTTTTGGCGCGGTTAAATTCATCTAATGCCTCAGCCACCGGGGTGAGCTGCGCGAACTCTCGCGACAAATCGCGAAATTGTTTGTTATTGCTGATGACATCCGGATCCGCCAACATTCGTTCTACTTCAGTGTGGCGCTCGCGAAGTTGTTCCAGTTTACGCAGGAGGGTCGGTGTCATTTTCTTCCAGTTGATAAAGCCGCATTGCCGTACGCAGCAGATCAAAGTCGCCGGACAAAGCCGCCTGTCGCAATGCGGCGCTGGGTGCATGCAGCAACTTATTCGTAATTTGATTAGCCAGGTGCTCAATTACGATCGATGGCTGTTCGCCCGAATTGAGTTGCTCTAAGGCGCGTGCGAGCAATTGGTCTCTGGTTTGCTGACCGTGCGCACGCAACATGATTAACGCGGTTTGCCGCGATTGTGCGTGCCACCAGGACATAAAGTGTTCGACCTGCAAGTCGATCAGGGCTTCAGCTTGCGCCGCAGCTTCGCGGCGTGATGCACGGTTGTCTTCAATCACGCGCTGCAGATCATCAACCGTATACAAGAATACGTCCTGAAGTTCGGAGGCGCTTGCCTCGATATCTCGCGGCACCGCTAAATCCAATAAAAACATCGGGCGATGCCGTCGCTTGATGAGTGCTTGTTGAATGCTGTCGCGAGAAAGTACGTGAGCGCGCGATGCGGTGGCAGAAATTACTAGGTCGGCTTCGTGTAGATGGCGATCCAGTTCGGAAAGTTCGAAAGCATATGCACCCACGCGAGATGCGAGCGACTGCGCATGTTCGAGTGTGCGATTTGCCACGAGAATGCGCTTGGCATTGGCGTCATGCAAATGTTTAGCGGCCAGCTCAATGGTGTCGCCAGCGCCAATCAAGAGCACGGTGCTTTGGTCAATCGCTGAGAAGGTTTGCTGAGCTAAACGAACTGCGGCAAATGCCACCGAAACCGGATGAGCACCGATCGCTGTGTCGGTTCGAACTTTCTTAGCAACCGCAAAACACTGCTGGAAAAGCCGGTCGAGTGAAGTTTGCAAGCTGCCTGAATTACGGGCGATCTGCCAGCTTTGTTTGACTTGACCCAATATTTGCGGCTCGCCCAAAACCAGGGAATCGAGCCCCGTCGCCACTCGGAACAAATGGCGAACAGCTGCATCGCCCTGGTGGAGGTAGAGGTAGGTGTCGAGGCTGTCGTGGCTAACGCTGTGGTAGTGCGCCAGCCACTGTCCGATGGAATGGCCATTCTCATCTTCGGTATGCGCATAGATTTCAGT
The DNA here is from genome assembly GCA_965368785.1 of uncultured Gammaproteobacteria bacterium. Classification (GTDB taxonomy): domain Bacteria; phylum Pseudomonadota; class Gammaproteobacteria; order Xanthomonadales; family Xanthomonadaceae; genus Silanimonas. The sequence goes on from CBDUOG010000014.1 coordinate 37,527, forward strand.
GCGATTGCAGGTGGAGATTACCGCGCACTCAATGATGCCCGGCTGCGCGCGTAGGCTGCGCAGCGCATCTTCGATTTGTCCATCGGTAATCGCCACCCGTTCGCGGAGCGAAACGGGCGCGGTCTGATGGTTGAGTCCGAGGGCGAATAAGGGCATTGGGCTAGGCGAGTTCAGCAGGATGGGGCATGTAATCGGGTAAGCGCGATATATGGCTTCAATTTGAGCATTTTAAACCTTGCCGACGCACAAAGCGTCGAATTTCAGTGATTTTGCTGAACGGGACCCGCAAGTTATGCTTGCCGACGCGGTTTCTTCAGAAGTTCTGCGCACATTTACGCATAATGGCGGGCATGACGATCTCTCTTAGAAAACCTCGGATAATTGTTCGCACGCCTTTGGTGATTTTGGCAGTGCTCGTGCTGATGAGCGCCTGCCAGACACGACCACCGGCGGTAGCCTATGCGGGTACTGCCGAGCAACAAATGGCGCAGCGCATGGCCTTTTGGCAGCAGCGCCCGGTCTGGTCTTTTGCAGGCCGCGCAGCAATTAGTCTGGGCAATGATGGCGGAAACGTTTCCTTGCTGTGGAAGCAACAGGCCGAACATCTGGATATCAGTTTGAGTATGCCAATAACGGGTCGAACGGTTCGCCTGCAGGGTAGTCCCGGTGCGTTCACTCTAAGTGGTTTGGAGCAGGGCGAGATGACTGGTGCCCATGCGCAGGATCTGCTGCAGACCGCATCGGGCTGGAATATACCGTTTGAGTCATTGAGCTACTGGGTTCGAGGCATGCCCGCGCCCGGTGCGCAAAAGATGATTTTTGACCCCAGCGGTCGCCCGTTAACCCTCTGGCAGGACGGTTGGCAGATCGACTTCAAATCCTGGGACTCGGCCTTGCCCGCGCAGCCCGGCAAAGTATTTATCGTGTCTGACGATGCCTCGGTTCGTCTGTCCATCCGGCAATGGCAAATCCCGTGATAACGGCACCGTGGTCGCGCTGGCCCGCTCCTGCCAAGCTGAACCTGTTTCTTCGCATACTGAACCGGTGAAATGATGG
>CBDUOG010000015.1:0-37385 GCA_965368785.1 uncultured Gammaproteobacteria bacterium
TTTGGTCACTTTTGTTGCCGGACAAAAGTGACAAGAACACGCATCAAGGGCAGTGCAGTTCTTCGAAGAAGAATGGGCGTCGCGAGTAGATAAAGAGTGAGAAGCGCTTTTGGCCCTCGTCGCCACGAGGGCAAACAGACGCATCGAATGCAATTCGAGTAAGCGAAAAAGAGAGGGCGTCGCAAACAGTCGAATTGTGCACAGAAGAACTTGCAAACAACAGAAGGCCAAACCAATTAGCGCAAAAAGGCAGAGCTGAATCCGGTCTATCGTTCAGGACTTGCCAAAAAACCCCTCAAAAACCGAAATGGTCCGCTCAATGTCTGCATCCGAAATATCTAAGTGGGTGACCATGCGGATTGTCGGTAAGTAACCAATCGACATGTTGATCTTATGCTGTTGTATATGTGCCTTAAATCCATCGAGCTGCTCAACGGGTACTTCGATAAACACCATATTGCTGTGGTTCGCAGTCACTTTGAGCGTCGGCAGTTTGCCTAAACCATCAGCGAGCGTGCGCGCGCGATCGTGATCTTGCTTGAGGCGGTCGACGTGATGATCCAGCGCGTAGTTGCAAGCTGCCGCGAGCATGCCGGCCTGGCGCCAACCGCCGCCGGTTACTTTGCGCCAGCGTTTGGCGCGCTCGATGAATGCGTGCTCTCCAAGTAAAACCGAACCAACCGGCGCACCCAATCCTTTAGAGAAGCACACGGAGACGCTATGGAAGTGCTTGGTGATTTCTTTTACGTCGACATTTAGCGCGGTGGCGGCGTTGAATAGCCGGGCACCGTCCAAGTGCAGGCTGAGCTCATTGCGCTCGCAAAATGCCCGTGCTCTGCGCAGATAGTCCAGAGGAAGGGCGCGACCATGCCAAGTGTTTTCAAGGCACAATAATTTGCTGCGGGCAAAGTGCGGGTCAATCGGTTTGATCGCAGCTGCAACTTTTTCCAGGGATAAAGTGCCATCGGCTTCCTGCGGAATCGGTTGCGGCTGGATTGATCCAAGCACGGCTGCGCCTCCGCCTTCGTATTTATACGTGTGTGCTTCCATGCCGACGATGTATTCGTCGCCGCGTTCGCAGTGAGCCATGAGCGCGATCAAATTTGATTGGGTTCCGGTAGGTACAAATAACCCCGCGGCAAAACCAAGCTGCGCCGCCAGGCGCGCTTGAAATGCGTTTACCGTCGGGTCCTCTCCGTAAACATCATCGCCCAGTGGCGCGCTGAGCATGGCTTCACGCATCGCTGTGGTCGGTTGGGTTACGGTGTCGCTACGTAGATCAATCGATTTCATGTGGCATTGGGTTCTGGGGCTCAAGACTGCTATCTTAACGCGTCGACAATGCATACCGAATTCTTATGAAAATTGCCTGTTGGAACGTCAATTCACTCAAGGTGCGAATGCCGCATTTGGACGCCTGGATTCAGGCACAGCGCCCGGACGTGATCGGGCTGCAGGAAACCAAGACAGAGGATCAAAACTTCCCGGATTCTGAGTTGGCAGCGCTGGGCTATCGCTCGGTGTTTGACGGTCAGAAAACCTATAACGGGGTTGCGCTACTGTCTAAAGAGAGCCCGGCGGATGTCATTAAGGGCATTCCAAATTTTGTTGATGAGCAAAAACGCGCGATTGCCGCGACCTATGGCGACGTACGGGTGATCAACTTGTATGTGGTCAACGGTAAGGCTGTGGGTGATGAAAAATATGAGTACAAGATGCGCTTTCTGGAAGCAGTGCGCGAGTGGGTTCGCGACGAACTTAAGCGTTATCCAAAATTAGTGCTGATGGGCGATTTCAATATCGCCCCGGATGATCGCGATGTACACGATCCGGTGGCCTGGGAGGATCAGATTCTATGTTCCAAACCCGAACGGCGAGCTTTGCAAGAGCTTCTCAGTTTGGGGTTGCATGACAGTTTTCGTCTGCACCAGCAAGACGCCGGACATTTCAGTTGGTGGGATTATCGCGCTGCCGGGTTTCGGCGCAATCTCGGGCTGCGTATCGATTTGCTCTTGGTCAGTGAGGCGCTTAAAGCTAGCTGCACTGATTCAGTAATCGATAAAGAACCACGCATGTGGGAACGGCCCTCCGATCACGCGCCGGTCTGGGTGGAGCTAACCTAGGGCTCCACCGAATGATTAGCAAAGCATGTTCCGGTCACAGTGAACCGGAACGATTTAGCTAAAGCTGTCGGTCTAATTGGCTTTTAGGCACCGAGCAAAGAACGCCTCAGTCAGCTGATAACGATGTTGCGCGTCTTTCCCGCGCAAGCCGTGTTTGGCTCCGGGGTAAGTCATCAGCTCAAACGGTGCCGCCTGCTGCTGCAACGCTGACATTAACTGGGTGGAGTTACTGAACAACACATTGTCATCAGCCATGCCGTGGATCAGAAGCATCGGTTCGGTCAGGCCGGGCAAGTGAGAGAACACGCTGGAGGCAAGGTAGCCGTCTGCGTTGTTCTGCGGCAAATCCATGTACCGCTCTGTGTAATGCGTATCGTAAAACTTCCAATCGGTAACCGGTGCGCCCGCCACACCACAGCTATAAGCGCCCTTGGTCTTGGCTAACAGCATCAAACTCATATACCCGCCGTTGGACCAACCGTAGACACCGATACGATTACTATCGACCCAAGGTTGCGAGCGTAACCAGGCAACGCCGTTCAGTTGGTCACGCACTTCAACTTCACCCTGCTGCCGATACAGAGCCGATAAAAATTCCTGGCCACGACGCGGTGTGCCTCGATTATCAACCGAAAACACGACATAGCCCTGCTGCGCTAAATAGCGATTGAAGAAATGATCACCGCGCGCCGGCCAGCTGCGCGTAACCGTCTGCGCTGCAGGTCCTCCGTAGACATAGACAACGACCGGATAGCGTTTTTTTGGATCAAAACCTTTGGGCTTAATCACCGAGTAATTCAGCAAGGTCTTGTTATCGCCAGCGCGCAAAGTGCCGTACTCAATCGGCAAGTGGATGCCTTGATAGGCCGAAAAAGGGTGATTCTGATCGAGTTGGTTATTGACCAGGCCAGCAATATGGGTGCCCTGCGAATCAAATAGCTGGGTCTGCGGCGGGGTTTTTTCGTTGGACCATAAATCGACGAATACTTTGGCGTTATCGGAAAAAACCGCATTGTGCATGCCAGGTTCTTTGCTGATTTTGCTCAGGCCGGTTCCGTTGAACGAAACCGAGTAGACGTGCCTTTCGAGCGCGGACTCTTTGGTAGCGGAGAAGTAGATTTTCTTCGTCGACTCATCGACCGCGAGGACTTCTTCAACCATCCACTTGCCGTTGGTGAGTTGGCGAGGAGCGCGGCCATCGGACTCGTGCAAATACAAATGTGCAAAGCCGTCGCGCTCGGAAATCCAAAGAATTTGTCCGTCACGTAAGAAGCGCAGGCCGTTGTGTAGGTTCACCCACGTATCTGAAATCTCGGTAATCAGTTTTATCTGACGCTTATTCGACAGGCGTACTTCGATGAGCTCCAAGCGCTTTTGATCGCGACTTTGACGCTGATAGCTCAAGCGTTTAGCGTCACGCCAATTTACCCGCGCCAAATAGATGTCTTTATCCGGGCCTAGTTCGATCCAGCTTGGCGCTGCATCTTTTTCCGGAGCAATCACGCCCAGCTGGATCAGTACATTAGCTTCGCCCGCAGCCGGATAACGCTGCTTAATGACTTCGGTACGGTCAGCGTAGATTTCGAAGCGCTCGCGCACCGGCACCGGAGATTCGTCGATTCGGGCAAAGGCAATGGCCGAATCATCCGGCGCCCACCAGTATCCCGTGTGACGATCCATTTCTTCGTCAGCCACAAACTCGGCAACGCCGTTACCGATCGTATCGCTGCCATCTCGGGTGAGCTGAATCTGCGTGTCGTCACTCAGGCGCACGACCCAGAGATTCCGGTCGCGAATAAAACTGACAAAGCCGCCCTTCGGCGAAATTTTCGGATCAGTGGCAAAGCCCTCTCCATGGGTGAGCTTGCGTGCCAAAGTGCTTTCAATTTCGAATAAGTACAAATCACCACTAATCGGAAACAACAGGCTTTTAGAGTCTGGCGACCAGTCGTAATCAACAATGCCACTTTGTCCGGCGATGCGCTGGCGCTCGCGGCGCGCGGCCTCTTCGGCGCTGATAATTTCTTTGCCACTGATGAATGTATTTGAATCCACCAACAGGCGCGTTTCGCCTGATTCGATGTGGTATTCCCACAGATCCATCTGGCCGCTATCGACTTTGGCGCGCAAAAAGCTGATTCGCGAGCCGTCCGGCGATATTTTCGCGCGAGTCAGTGCCGCGCCGGATAAATTATTGCTCGACGTGATGGTCTCAATCGTGAGCGTTTGCTGGGCGTGGGCACTCAATGAAAACAAGGTGGCTAGGATTAAAAACAGTCGCATAATTATTTCACCGTATTCGCGGATTGGCCAAATAGAATCTTCTTAACGTCTTCAGTCATTTGCGCCGGTCGCTCGTATTGAGCCTGCTCGGCAATTGCATAGGCTTTCTGCGTTGCAGGGCGAGCCCGTATATCTTCAAACCAGCGATGTAAATCTGGAAAGTCGCGGAGCTGCATTTGTTGTCGTTTCCACGGAACGATCCATGGATAGCAGGCCATGTCGGCAATGCTGTATTGATCACCGAGAATATAACGGCGATTTTTTAGCTGCTTGTTCAATACCCCGTAAAGGCGTGATGTCTCGCGCACGTAGCGATCAATGGCGTAGGGGATTTGCTCCGGCGCATAGACACTGAAGTGGTGGTTTTGGCCGAGCATCGGACCCAGGCCGCCCATTTGCCAGAATAGCCACTGCAGACAGTCGTACCGGCCACGGTCGTTTTGCGGAATGAATTGTTTAAAACGTTCAGCCAGATAAAGCAGTATGGCCCCGGACTCGAAGACCGAAATCGGCGCGCCGCCACCAGCTGGCTGGTGATCGATCAATGCAGGCATGCGGTTATTCGGCGATATCGCCAGAAAGTCAGGCTCAAACTGCTCGCCTTTGCCGATATTAATCGGGGTGATCCGGTAAGGCAGCTTAGCCTCCTCCAGAAACAAGGTAATTTTGTGGCCGTTGGGGGTCGGCCAATAAAATAGTTCTAACACGCCTACTCCTCACTCGCAGGTACCGCAGCAAATCCGTTTGAAGCCTAACATGAGCTCGCGCCGGGCTAAGGTCAAAGCGCGCGGCCTTTTTATCTGCCATACAGCACAACGAAAATCCCTGTTTCGGCATAGCGCATAATAGGCGGAACGCTAATTGATGAGACAACCTTGATGGACTGGATGATTTATGGTGCCAACGGCTACAGCGGCCGCTTGATTGTTGAGGCGGCGCTTAAGCTGGGGCTACGTCCTGTTCTGGCCGGCCGGAACGCCCCGGAGCTCATTGCGATGGGTAAGCAATTTGATTTGCCGGTTCGAGTATTTCCGCTGACCAACGCAGACTCACTTCGCGTGGCGGTGTCGGGTATGAACTTAGTTCTGCATTGTGCGGGCCCGTTCTCGGCGACTAGCGCACCGATGATCGAGGCGTGTCTGGCCAATGGCGCGCACTATCTCGACATAACCGGTGAAATAGACGTCTTCGCCCACGCCTATGCCCAGCACGCCCGGGCGCTGCAAGCCAGTGTCCTGCTTATGCCGGGGGTAGGCTTTGATGTTGTGCCCAGCGACTGTTTGGCCGCCATGCTCAAAAAACGCCTGCCGGATGCCTCCGAACTGCAGTTGGGCTTTGATGCCGGTGGCAAGCCAAGCCCCGGAACGCTGGCGACCAGTATCGAGGGTCTGGGTAATGGTGGCCGGGTGCGTCGTGATGGCGAGCTCACAAGGGTGCCATTGGCCTATAAAGATCAGGTGCGTGAAATCGGCGGGCAAATGCGATCGGCGGTTACGATTCCCTGGGGTGATGTATTCACCGCCTGGGTATCCACCGGCATACCGAACATCGAGGTCTATATGGCGGTGCCTGAGAGCCGGATCAAGGGCATGCGCCGGCTGCGCCCGTTGCAGCCAGTCCTGGGCTGGAAGTGGGTACAAAACTGGATGAAAAAGCGCGCCCTTAGATCTTACAAAGGTCCTAGCGAAGAGCAACGGCAGAAAACCGGTGTGTACCTGTGGGGCGAAGTGCGAAACGAGCGCGGGGGTTTTGAGACCTTGGGTATGCAGGTACCTAACGGCTATGAGCTGACCGCGCAAAGCGCGAGCCAAATCGTTAAGCGGGTACTGAGTGAGCCGAAACTGAGCAAGGGCTTCGCAACGCCATCGATGTTGTTGGGTGCAGATTTTGTACTCAGCTTACCCGGAGTTGAACTCAAGTAAGGCCCACCATAGAAAAGCGTACTGGCATTGCGTAAGCTTGCCGGCTGTTTGATCTCTTTAAGGTTTTCCCAATGGCTCATCAATCTCCTGTCTCCCCGGCAGCTGTGCCGACTGGCATCCTTGCCAGCATTATTTTCGGCTCGCGCTGGTTGCAGTTGCCTTTGTACTTAGGCCTGATTTTCGCGCAGGGCGTCTACGTGGTTCTGTTCTTAAAAGAGTTATTGCATCTGTTGCAGGGCTCATTTGCGATGCGCGAGCAGGAGATCATGCTCATTGTTCTGGGTTTGATTGATGTCGTGATGATTTCAAACCTTTTGATCATGGTGATCGTTGGCGGTTATGAAACCTTTGTTTCGCGCCTGCGTCTGAATAATCACCCGGATCAGCCAGAATGGCTGAGCCACGTTAATGCTTCGGTGCTGAAGATTAAGCTGGCGATGGCCATCATCGGAATCAGCTCGATTCACCTGCTCAAGACCTTTATTGAAGCCGGAACCGTCGGCGGCTTGCCGCTTTGCGGCACCCCGGAAGCGCTCGAATTCGCTGCGGTAATGGGTGCAGGCATCAAATATTGCACCACGCTAACCGAGCAGGGCGTTCTGTGGCAGACCATCATCCACATGGGCTTTATCGTCTCCGCACTGGGTATTGCCTGGACCGATCGCCTGATGAACAACGTATCGCGCGCTGTGAAGTAACTCGCGCTGTGGTGCCGTAACTCACGCTTGCTGCAATGCAGCAGGCGCTAGTCGGTATAAGATGGTCGAAGTTCCGCATGAAATGGGCTTAATAAATGAAAAAGCTGGCGTTAATTATTGGGTTGCTTGCACTGGCCGCCGGTTCAGCAATCCATTTCGAATTGATTGAATTCAAGCAACAAAGAACATTGGCCAAGATCGGTACAGCTGAAATCAGCTTCACTGACAAGACCAAACCCGACCAAACTATTGGATATGTTTTGTTGGGAATTGGAATTGTCAGTTTGATCGTAGCTGCCAGTCTCAAAAAGTAATTTGTAAAACACAGTGGTCTGACTTTCAAACCTGATTTGCGAGGGGTCATGGTTGTGTTGAAGTCATTGTTCGTCGCGACGCCTTTATTCATGGCGTCGGCGACTTCAGGTTCTGCGTTATGGCGATTGAGTCGTTACGATCTGATCGTGCTAATGCTGGGTCTGCTCGTACTCTTTCTGGCGATGGTTTGGGCTAATGGTCGCTATCGCAAACGCCTTAAGGCACAAATTCATGCTGCCGAAGAACGCTACCGTCTGCTGGCCCGTGCCACCAGCGATGTCATTTACGACTACAGATTTGACGACCAAACGCTGTGGTGGGACGAGAGTTTTTCTGATGTCTTTGGTTACGAGCCCGGTGGCCTAGCACCGAGCCTGCATGAGTGGGAAGCACGGATTCACCGTGATGACCAATTCGAAGTGTCACAGAGCTTGGCGCGGGTAATCGACTCGGAGCGCTGCGACTGGACTGCTGAGTACCGCTTTTTGCGCCATGATGGTAGTTGGGCTGATGTCATTGACCGGGCCCATATCGTGCGCGGCCAGAATGGTAAACCGATACGTTTTATCGGCGGGATGCTCGATGTTAGTCAGCAAAGCCACGATCGACGCAGGTTGCGTCTGTTGCAACGCGCACTAGATTCGGCGACCGCAGGGGTAACGATTTCCGACGCCCGCGAGCCAGATGGCCCCACCGTGTTTGTTAATCATGCTTACACCGAGATGACTGGCTATACCGCGAATGAATTACTCGGTAGAAATTTGCGCTTCTTGCAAGGTGATGATCGCGATCAGGAGGGACGGCATCAAGTAAAGCGTCTGATCGCCGAGGAAAAAGAAGGCACTGTGCTACTGCGTAACAAGAGTAAGTCCGGCACCGAAATCTGGATTGAGCTGTTGATCTCTCCGGTTCGCGATGAGCGTGGCGGTTTGACTCATTACATCGGGATTCAAAACGATGTGAGCAAACGCATTGAAGAAGAAACCAGTTTGACTTATCGGGCAACCCACGACGCGTTAACCGGCTTGCCGAATCGTCAGTTGCTGTTTGATCGCCTGAACCAGGCCCTGCTCGAATCGAAGCGTTTCGATCGGGACCTGATAGTGATGTTCGCCGACCTGGATAATTTCAAGCTGATCAATGATTCCCTGGGTCACGCTGCCGGAGATACCTACTTACGAGCCGTTTCCGATCGCTTAGTTGAATGTGTGCGTGAAACCGATACGGTGGCGCGGGTGGGTGGCGACGAGTTCGTCATCATGTTGGTCGGTCAAGGGGGTACTCATGTTGGACCGGTAATCGAGCGCATTCAGCGCTGGCTAACTCAGCCGATCGATCTCGATGGCGTTCAACACTATGCCTCTATGAGTATTGGTTTTGCGCGCTCGCCCGCGCATGGCGATGAGCCTGATGAATTGGTAAAGCACGCCGATGTCGCGATGTATCAGGCAAAAGCACGCGGTAAAAACTGCGTTGTTGAGTATCAGCCGAGCTTTGCCGAGGGTATTAGCGAACGCCTGAACATTTATTCGCGTTTGCGCGAAGCCGAGATCAACTGTGAATTTGTTCTGCACTTTCAACCGCAGTTTGACTGGAACGGTCAGGCTACCGGCATTGAAGCGCTTCTGCGATGGCAACATCCGGACAGGGGTATGTTGCTTCCTGTCGAGTTTTTAACTGCGCTTGAAGAGAGTGGACAGATGGCTTCAGTCGGGCGTTGGGTACTGCGCGAAGCCGGCAAGCATCATCGAAAGCTATGTGATGCTGGATTAGGCCACATCCGAATTGCGGTTAATGTATCTGCCACCCAGATCCGCAATGGCATTTTGGAAGATCTGCAGAAGATGCTCGATGAGATGGAAATCGGTCGGGGCGCAATTGAAATAGAATTGACCGAAAGCACCCTGATGAGCAGCGCGCAGTCCGTGGTCAGCGCAATGGAAAAGCTCGCTCAACGAGGCGTGTCGTTTGCGATTGATGATTTCGGCACGGGCTATTCTTCGCTCATGTATCTAAAGCGGCTGCCCATTCAAAGGCTGAAAATCGACCAGGCCTTTGTTAACGACTTAGGCCAGGACCCGGATGACGAGGCGATTTGCGCGGCAATCGTGCTTCTCGCATCGACGTTAGGTCTTGAGACAATCGCCGAGGGTGTGGAGTTACCGCAGCAGCGCGATTGGTTAATTGAACGTGGCTGTAGCGAGCTGCAAGGCTTTTTATTGGCGCGACCCATGCCATTCGCCGCCGCTTTGGCCGCAATAAAGGTCAATCAATCATCCTGATCGCGGCGCGACACGTTAAAATGGCCCGATGGATGTCTCCTTTCTCTTAGACGAATTAAATCCCGCACAACGCAGCGCGGTGTCATCCGAACAAGGCCATTATCTGGTCCTGGCGGGCGCCGGGTCGGGTAAAACGCGGGTGCTCACCCATCGCATCGGCTGGTTGAATCTAGTCAATTCCGTGCCTGCCCATGGAATTATGGCGGTCACGTTCACCAACAAGGCGGCCAGCGAAATGCGCGGCCGGGTTGAGCAGTTGCTCGGGCACAATACACGCGGCATGTGGGTAGGTACCTTTCACGGCTTAGCCCATCGGCTGCTCCGATTACATTGGCAAGAAGCAGGTCTGCCTGAATCATTTCAGATTCTCGACTCCGATGATCAGCTGCGCATGGTCAAGCGGATCTGCGCCGATTTAGAATTAGACGATTCGCGCTTTCCGCCCAAGCAAATTGTCTGGTGGATCAACGCGCAAAAAGACGAAGGTCGCCGGGCCGGCAACATACAGCCCAATGGTGCCGATTATTACGGCAATACGATGCTGCGTATCTATGCCGAGTATGAGCAGCGTTGTCAGCGATCCGGATTAGTCGATTTTGCCGAATTACTATTGCGCGCGCATGAAGTGTTACTCAAGCACGATGCGCTGCTGAGTCACTACCGACGTCGATTCCGCGAAATATTAGTCGATGAGTTCCAGGACACCAACGAAATCCAGTACGCTTTTATTCGCGTGCTCGCCGGAGATAGTGGTCATGTGTTCGTGGTGGGTGATGATGATCAGGCAATTTATGGCTGGCGCGGCGCCAAGGTCGAAAATGTGCAGACATTCCTGCGTGATTATCCGGGCGCTCAAACAATTCGTCTTGAACAGAACTACCGTTCAACGGGAAATATTCTGGCCGCTGCAAATGCGGTAATCGCGCATAATCCGGATCGACTGGGTAAAAAGCTCTGGACCGATACCGGCGAGGGCAAGGCGATTGATTTGTATGCCGCGTACACTGAAATTGATGAGGCGCGCTTTGTGATTGAGCGCATACGCATGCATGTAGCTCAGGGCGGCCGCACCCAGGATTGTGCGATTTTGTACCGCAGCAATGCCCAGTCGCGAGTATTCGAAGAACAGCTTATTTCTCACGCAATTCCGTATCGAGTGTATGGCGGTCAACGCTTTTTCGAGCGAATGGAAATTAAAGACGCATTGGCTTATCTGCGTCTAATTGCTAATACTAGCGATGACGCAGCGTTTGAGCGCGCGGTGAACACGCCGCCGCGTGGTATTGGTGACAAGACTCTGGATCAGGTTCGGGCCGCAGCGCTGGACGCAGCGCAGCCATTGTGGCAAGCCGCACAGACATTATTGAGTCAGTCAGCGTTCGCTGCGCGCGCGCGAAAATCGGTGCAGGGCTTTGCTGACTTGATTAACGACTTGCGCGAACAATGCCAGGGATTAACGCTTGCCGAGCAGTTTGATCACGTAATCAAAAACAGCGGCTTGCGCGCGCACTATGCGCAGGAAAGTAAGCATGAGCTGGACTCGCGTGTGGACAACCTGGATGAGCTTGTCTCGGTTGCGTCTCGATTTACTCGCGGCGATCAAATTGATGAATCGATGCCCGAGTTAGTAGCGTTTTTATCGTATGCGGCGTTGGAGGCTGGCGAGTCACAGGCTGAAGTTGGCGAAGACTGCGTGCAACTCATGACCTTGCACAGCGCAAAGGGCCTGGAGTTCCCTCAAGTATTTCTGGTGGGTATGGAAGAGGGTTTGTTTCCATCTAATCGATCGCTCGAAGAGAGTGGCCGTTTGGAAGAGGAGCGGCGTTTAGCATACGTCGGCATAACCCGGGCCCGCGCTCATCTGATGATGTCCTACGCCGAGTCACGTCGATTACATGGTATGGAAATGTTCGGTACGCCCTCACGTTTTCTGCGCGAGATACCCGGTGAGCTGATCCACGAAGTTCGAGCCAAAGTTCGGGCGCAGCCGGCGCGCGCGGTGGCACCGGTACGGCACCCGGAGCTTGAAAATGGCTCCATGCGCGGCTTTAAGCTGGGCCAGCGGGTAAAGCATCCGAACTTTGGCGTTGGGGTGATCAAGCAAGCCGAGGGTTCTGGCGCGCATACCCGAGTGCAAGTGGATTTTCAGGGCGGGTCAAGTAAATGGCTGGTGCTGGCATTTGCGCCACTGAGCTCGGCCTAATTCAAAATTTCCGTCCGGCTCGGCATTGCGGCGCCGGCGTTGCTAAACTCTTTGCTTTCAACGATTGGATTCCGAATGAAACGTCGCGATATTTTGCGTGGGGCGGGTTTGGTCGCCGCCGCAGCCGGACTAGGTGCTTGCGGCATTACCGACCCAGAATCGAAGGTCAATCAAAACAGCAATATTCGCTTTGAATGGAAGATGCTGACCTCATGGCCGGCCGGGTTCCCCGGGTTGGGCACAGGAGCGGAGCGCCTGGCAGAGTTAATTACCGAAGCGACCGGCGGACGCATTAAAGTTAAGGTCTATGCCAGCGGCGAGCTCGTTCCGCCATTTGAAGTCTTCGACGCAGTGAGTCGCGGTACCGGCGAAATGGGGCATAGCGCCGCGTACTACTGGAAAGGCAAGTTGCCTTCGGCACCCTTTTTCTGTTCAGTGCCGTTTGGACTCAATGCGCAGGAAATGAATGCCTGGCTATATAACGGCGGTGGTCTGGAGTTGTGGAGAGAGGCCTACGCAGCTTTCAATTTAGTGCCATTTCCAGCAGGTAATACCGGCGTTCAGATGGCCGGCTGGTACAGAAAAGAAATTCGTTCCGTTAGCGATCTAAAAGGGCTGAAAATTCGCATGCCGGGATTGGGCGGCGATGTTATCGCCCGCTTAGGAGCCGTGCCGGTGAATTTACCGGGCGGAGAGATTTTTACGGCTTTGCAAACCGGCGCAATTGATGCTGCCGAATGGGTTGGGCCATACAACGACCGCGCGTTTGGTATGCACCGGGTGGCGAAATATTGTTATTTCCCAGGTTGGCAAGAGCCAGGTGCAACGCTTGAAGCGATGATTAATAAGACCGCATGGGATTCGTTGCCGGCTGATTTGCAGGCGATCGTGCGGATTTGCTGTCAGGCCGTCAATGACAGCATGCTTGCTGAATATACCGCGCGCAATCAAGAAGCACTGGATAACTTAGTGCAAGAGCATAAAGTTGAAGTACGACGCTTGCCGCCGGCTGTATTAGTCGCGCTACGACGGGCCGCCGACGAAGTGCTTGAAGAAATTGCGTCAGCCGATCCGATCGCGCGTCGCGTATACGATTCGGTTCGTTCGTTCCGCGCCCAGTCGATGGCGTGGCACTCAGTGTCGGAAGAGGCATTTTATAGCGCACGCCGCTGATGCAATGCTATTCAACGGGAGATCAGCATGAAACATAAGTGCTATTCACGATTGGCCCTAAGTTTACTTGGCCTTTTCGCCTGTAATGCATCAGCTCAGATTGCCTGTGCCGAAGGTCCTCACCGCGATTTTGATTATTGGATCGGTCAGTGGCAGGTGTACACCGGTGATCAATTAGTCGGCACGAATAACATCCAAATTATAGAAAACGGCTGCGGGCTGTCAGAGCAATGGACTAGTGCGCGCGGCGGCAGCGGCGTCAGCTACAACGCCTATGACCCGGCAGATAAACAGTGGCACCAGTTCTGGGTTAGTGCGCAGGGCTATGTATTGCGTCTGCGCGGTGGCCTGGATGAGCAGGGGAATATGGTGATGGTTGGCGAGCTACCAAACCCGGAAACCGGCGCGATGGATAGGCAGCGCATCACTTGGAGCAAGAACTCAGACGGCAGTGTTCGCCAACTATGGGAGGCGTCTTCTGATCAGGGTCACACCTGGAAAGTAAGTTTCGACGGCGAGTATCGAAAATCAGTCGCGAGCAGTCGGGCCAGTTCAGAAAACAGCGAGAAGGGCGAGAAGGGTAGCGATTAATCGTTAATTACTTACCAGCCAAAAAATTGTTTGATCTCTTCGGCCTGCGCTTCAACATCACTTCGACCGAGCGCCATGAGCTCTTGAGTAAACGGCTTTTCAAACAGTAAGTAACTGGCCAATGCGCCGCTGCCGGGCTTATCTTTCTTGGTCACGCCCACTGCACGCAGCATCGAGCGAATCGGCGCAGGAAGTGCACCCACATGTTTGCTGGCGATGTCATCAATTCGCTTGCTTGGCGCAATGACCAGCATTTTGATTGGCTTGAGTTCGGCTTGCGCCAAATTATGTTGTTCCATAAGCGCCAGTGTGCGATTGATCCGACGTGCACGCTCAATATCGACAGCCAATGAATCAAGAAAGATATTCGATAGCGCATGGCCGGCAATTTGCGCCAGGGATGGATAAGGGTCGTTCATGCCGCGCATTGAGCTGGCCTCGGTCATGCGCGAAGCGCCCACCACGAGCAATCGCTGGGCACCCAGATGAATGGCTGGCGAAAGCGGTGCCGTTTGTCGCATCGCGCCATCACCAAAGTACTGTACGCCGCCCATGATGGGTAATGGCGCAGCTGGGAATACAAAGGGTATGGCCGAAGAAGCCATCAAGTGTTGCACCATTAAATTATCGCGAATCGCAATGCGTTGCGATCGTTTCCACGGCTTAACTTCGTGGTCGGCATCATAAAACGTCACGTGCTCGCCCGAGCTGTAATTCGATGCGGTGACCGCAACCGCTTGCAAAAAGCCTGCCTCGATGTGGCCGGGAATTCGATCCATCGGTGCCACCGTGTGCAGCAAACTACGCAGCGGTTCGTTATCCAGAAGTGACTTGGGCTTGGCCCGACGCCAGCGTGCAAGCGCCCAGCCCACAGAGAACATCGTTAACCAGCGCGCTCCGGTGCGCACGATGCCAAAGGCATCAGACGCATAGACTTGATGGGCATGAAAGTTAAACCACACGTCCGACAGTATTTTCAGACCACCGCGGTAGTCGTCGGCATGCGAGGCTAAAATTGCCGCGTTTATACCGCCGGCTGAAGTACCGGTTAGAACCTTAAACGGGTTGTCGTTATCGCCCGGCGACATCTTCTGGCGCATGTCTTCGATGGCGCACAGTACGCCGACTTGATACGCCGCACGGGCGCCACCGCCGGTTAATACTAATCCTGTAATCAACGACACGGCTACGACCTAAGATCAGATATACAGAATGTAGCAGGGCTTTAAGTACCTTGCACCCGCATCGGCAACTGGTTTAGATCAAGCAGCGCCAACCAATCGCCCGCTTGCAGGGGTGGCAACGAATAGATTGCGCGAGCCTTGTCGCATTGCGGGCTGTGCAGGCCGTTTTCAAATGAGGCCTTCAAGTCGCGACAGGGAGAGGGTCGCCGCTCATAAATAGAGCAATTTGCATCGTGCCCGACCTGCCCGCGAAGCGCCACGCAGCGCGGTCGGCGTTGCTGAGTGCCGCGCATATTGACCCGATGAGGATCCAGTGGCTCGGTTAATTCGGGCGGCGTAATGCCTGCCTGTTCCGGACTGGCTTCGCTCCAATGAAAGGCAACTCGAAACGCAGCACAACAAGCGCCGCAGCATAGACACGGGTGCAACATAAGACCAAAGAATGAGGGTGCCGCACAACGCGGCTGCGCGATTCTAGCGCAAATTTGCTGGCGTAAATGGCCGCTTACTGAACGCTGAAGCTCTGCCTCAGGGGTTCTGAGTCATCGACCTGGATTTCGACGGTGTAGTCACCCGCAGGCCAGCCAGCCGGATTCTTCATTGAAAACGTATGAACATGCGGACCAACCGGTGAGACGCTGCGGATTTCGGACAAAATGCTCTGACCGTCTTGATATGTCCAACTGACCTTAAGCCGCACATCGTCAGCCGAGCCTTGGGTGGTTAGCGATGCGTAAATTGTATCTTCGCGTTTAAATTGACTGGTCACGATGCTGACTCGACCATCGGCATCTAAGGACGTGCCCATTTCAATACCCAGCAGATCAATGCGCGGCGACCCGTAGCTGATCGGCTCCGACACCAGTTCAGGTGCTGGTTCGGCATCCTGCGGCTTTTCACGCAGGGCACTGTCATCGTCGCAGGCCGACAAAAATACAGCCAAGATCAGGCCGCTAGCGACCTTAAAGAGAACACTTCGGCGTGGGTGATTCATAAGGTCTGCCTGGCTGCCCATTACGGTTAGAAAATCTAGCATACACTGACCCGCGCGGGGGTCGCCAAGCATCCTTGAAGCCTTGGCCGGCTTACGCTTATTGGCGCAGCAATTTCACGTTATCGGGCATTGCCATGCCGGAGGTGGCGCGGAAGGGATTGATATCCAAACCGCCTCGACGTGTGTAGCGGGCATAGACGCTCAGCGCCTGGGGTGCGCAGTAATTGGCAATATCTGTAAAAATGCGTTCCACACAGGCTTCGTGAAAATCACTGTGTTCACGGTATGAACAGATGTATCGCAATAATCCACCGCGATCGATCTTCGGGCCACGATAGCTAATTTGAAGAGTTGCCCAGTCGGGTTGGCCGGTCACCGGGCAGTTTGAACGAAGTAGGTGCGAGAGCAGGGTCTCAGCCACCACTTCTTCATCACTGCTCAGAAAGGCGGGGTTGGGCGGGCCGTAATAATCAATTCTCAGCGGTAGATCATCAATTAATATCCCTTCCAGCTGCGCTACTGCTGGCAGCGCATTAGCGTTCAGCGCCGATACGATGACACCCACGCTTGCTCCTGCGGCCGCAGACAGATCTTTGATCAAGGTTTGTCGCAGGGCGTCGCTGTTCTCAAAATGGCTCTGATTGAGACTGTTGAGGTAGAGCTTAAAGCTCTTCGATTCGATCAGGTTTGGCGATATCACCGGAAACAAAAATTCGGCGATCGCGACCCGGGGTTTTCCGCGTGAATCAAGCCAACTCAACTCGTAGGCATTCCAGATATCAATGCCGATAAACGGCAGGCGTTGCTCGTCAATGCCCAGACTCGACCGGTTAGTTTGACGCGCAATGGGCCGCAGCAGATCAGGCTGATAGGTGCTGATGTACTCGACCGGCTTGCCCAGTAATGTATTGGAATGTTCTGACATGGGCGCATTTTGGCATGCGCCCCAGTGCCTGCCCAGAGAAATTCAGTATTTACAACGGTCCGTTCAGCCCCCAGTACACGAGCGATCAGGGCCGCAGGAAGTCAAGGCTTGCTTGCAGCATAGCCCGGGTGCCTAAGGGCAGGGCTGCTTCATCAAGCATAAACTCCGGCGAATGGTTGCTAGCAAAGTTGTTTAAATCGCCGTTCGGATCGGTCGCACCAACGAAGAAGAAAAGGCTTGGCACGCTTTTACCGTAAAACGCAAAATCCTCGGCGCCGGTAATCGGACTGATTTCAATTAATCGTCCGCCTGCAGCTGCAGCTAAACTTCCGCGCAGTTGTTCGGTGAGTGCCGGATTGTTGCTGTTTACCGGATTACCGCGGCCGGCTGGAACTTCGAGCTCAACCGTGGCGCCATGGGCGGCGGCAACATGCGTGGCGACTTGCTTGAGTCCGGCAAAAACCTCGTCGCGCATGTCGTCATGAAAACTGCGGATTGTGCCAATGAGCTCAACTTCATCGGGAATGATGTTGTTGCGGATACCACCGTTGATTGCACCAAAACTTAAGACCACCGGACCCTTGGTCAACTCGCTACGGCGGCTGACGATCGTTTGAGCGCTCATGATGATATCGGCTGCGGTAACGATCGGGTCGATCCCGCCCCAGGGGCGGGAGCCGTGGGTTTGCTTGCCCTTGACCACAATTCGAACCCGATTCGATGAGGCCATAAATGGGCCCGGACGCGTGGCAATGACATTGGATGGAATGCCGGCGATGACATGTAAGCCTAGAATCGCGTCGGGTTTAAAGTCTTTAAATAGGTCCTGCTCGATCATCATCGCGGCGCCACCGTCTTCATCGTCCGGCGGGCCTTCTTCGGCAGGCTGGAAAATAAACATCACATCGCCGCTGAGTTGATCGCGCTGCGAGGCCATTGCTTCGGCAACGCCCATAAGAATGGCGGTATGTGCATCATGACCGCAGGCATGCATCACGCCGGTTTGTTGACCGCGATACTCGGTGGTTACTTTTGATGCGAAGGGAAGGTCGTTACGTTCGGTTACCGGCAGCGCATCCATGTCGGCGCGCAGTGCCAGTTTTTTTCCGGGCTTGGCACCGCGAAGAATGCCGACCACGCCGGTGTGCGCTACGCCGGTGCGCACTTCCATGCCGAGGCCACGTAAGTGCCCGGCAACCAGCTCAGCAGTGCGGAATTCACGATTGCCCAGCTCCGGATTGGCATGAATATCGCGACGCCACTGAACGACTTTCTTATCAACCGATTTTTGCAGCTGCTCAGCGAGTTGTTGGTTTTCGCTGCTGGCGGCCATCGCATTAAGCGATATCCCAATGAGTAGTGTTGCGCCTAGTGTCTTGATCGATTTCATAAAGGAGCCTTACTGGGTGAATAGGCATGCTATCAGACCTGCTTATTCACTACATTCGCAGCCAGTGCGGTGGCGCCCGCGTCTCGGTTACACTGAGCCGGAAGTGATCCTTTTCGTAACCTGAGTAGAAAGCCTTGCGAATTACTCATGTCATTTTGACTTCCAGCTTTGCAGGCTCCGAGCGCTATGCGCTGGAGCTGGCAGCCGAGCAGGCGAAGCAGCATGAAGTAACCCTGATCTTGCGCCGGGCCGCGATGCGTGAATCGAGTAGGGCCTTAGGTCATCGCGTTTCAGCGAAGATAGGCCTGCAGGTGGTCGGCGATTTGTTTTCTGGTTGGCAGACGCGTCGCTGGTTACGCGCTAATCCGCAGGATGTTGTGCACGGGCATCTGAGTCGCGCGTGTAAAGCCATTGCTGGTGTCGGCCGTTGCGCCCGGGTTGCGACCTTACACATTGAGTACAAGTCATCTCAGCACGCCCGGCTCGACGGGCTAATTGCCATTGCGCCCTGGCAGATGCAAGCGATTCCAGAGCACTTACGCCTGCGTTCGCGGCAAATTAATAACTGGACCCAGCCGCAACCGGTCGAGCCGGGCGTACGCGAGCATCTGCGGCAAGCATTTGGTATTGGCACGAAAGATTTCCTGTTCGGCTCTCTGGGGCGCATCGAGCGTTCTAAGGGAATGGATGTATTGTTGGCCGCGCATAAACAATTAAATGACCCGCTGGCTAAGTTGGTGGTGGTCGGCGCCGGTTCAGAGCTAAAGCAAATGCAAAAGGCTTCGCATGCCGGGGCGCAATTTATCGGATTCTCGCAGCAACCGCAGGGCTGGCTGTCGGCTTTTGATGCCTTTGTCAGTCCGTCGCGCTCAGAACCATTCGGTCTGGTGATGCTTGAAGCCATGGCACAAGGCTTACCGATTATTGCCTCGGCCTCCCAGGGTGCGCAGCACCTGGCGCCGAAGATTAGCCGACCCCTGGTCCCCATTGGTGATGCCCCGGCGCTTGCCGGGGCGATGCGCTGTCTGATGCAAGGTGGTAAGCAACGCCTTGAGTACGATATGAGGGAATTCGATCTTCACGCGCAGGTCGAAAAGATAGGCGCTTTCTACGAGCAAATTCTGGCTGGACCCGCCTGATTGCCACCCGATGGCTGAAGCCAGCGTGTGTTGACTTGGCTTTTGGCGCTAAAATAAGCCCAAGCTAGCCTTGTTGGCTGGGAGCGAGCAGGTAGATTAGATGCAGATTCTGATTCTTGGCGCAGGACAAGTGGGTTCGTCCGTCGCAGCAGCACTTGCCAGTGAAAATAATGACATCACCGTCATTGACAACGATCCGCAACGATTACGAGATCTTGCCGAGCGCTTAGATATCCGCACGGTAGTCGGGCATGCGTCCTTACCCAGCGTATTGATGCAAGCCGGTGCCGAAGAGGCTGAGTTACTGGTCGCGGTAACGTCGAGCGACGAGGTCAATTTAATCGCATGCCAAGTCGCCTCAACCGTATTCAAAACACCTACTCGAGTTGCTCGATTACGTGAAGCGGAATACCTCAACGTAGGGAATCTAGCCGATTCAGTGACCGCTGCAGTCACCGCGGCGATTTCGCCTGAAGATATGGTTGTACGTCATCTCGAGCGCGTCATTGAATATCCCGGCGCGTTACAAGTGCTCGACTTTGCCGATGGCCGCGCCCAGCTGGTCGCGGTACGGGCAGTGCGTGGTGGCAAACTTGTTGGTCGGGAAATTCGTGAGCTGCGCTCCGATCTGCCGGCCGGCGTTGATACTCGAGTGGCCGCTATCTTCCGCGCCGGCAAAGCCATTAAGCCCGAAGCGAGCACCGTCATTGCAGTCGATGATGAAGTATTTTTTCTCGCTGATCGACGGAATATTTTCACGGTAATGAGTGAATTGCGGGAAGTGGAAAAGAAGCAGACGCGGCGTTTGTTTATCGCCGGCGGCGGCAATATCGGCCGCAATCTGGCGCGCGCGCTGGAAAATCGATACTCGGTGAAAATTATGGAGCGCTCCCGAGCACGCGCTCGCGAAATAGCCGAAGACCTGCTGAACTCGATCGTATTGGTGGGTGACTGCGCCGATGAAGAACTGCTTCGCGAAGAGAATATTGAAGAAACCGATATTTATTGCGCACTAACTAACGACGACGAGGCAAATATTCTGTCGGCGATGTTGGCTAAACGAATGGGTTGTCCGCGGGTCTTGGCGTTAATTAACCGGACCGCATACGCCGAACTGGTCGAGGGCGGGCCGATTGATATCGCCATTTCGCCACAGCAGGTCACCTTGAGCGCTTTGCTCGCGCATATCCGTGAAGGTGCGCCGGCGCGCGTGCATAGTTTGCGTCGTGGTGCCGCCGAGGCGGTCGAAGTGGTTGTGCGCGGTGATCGCCGCAGCTCCAAAGTTGTCGGCCGCGGCCTCGAAGAGATTGAGCTGCCGCCCACCGCTACAATCGGCGGCATTGTGCGCGGAGAGAAGTTGTTGATTGCGCATCACGATATTGTTATTGAGCCCGAAGATCACGTGATTATCTTCGTTATGGACAAGCGTGATATGCCCAAGGTCAGCGCCTTGTTCCAAGCCGGGGCGACCTGGATTTAGAATGTTCTTCGAGTCTGCCCGTTTGCGCGCGATCCAACGAGTGTTTGGCGCGATTGTCATGATGAGCTCGCTGCTCTGCGTGCCACCGATACTGGTGTCATTAGGTTCTGCTGACGATACGGCTTCGGGCTTTCTTCACAGTTTTCTGCTGAGCAGCGTGGCCGGCGTCTTGTTGTGGTTACCGGTCAGACATGTGCAGTACGATTTGCGCCTGCGCGACGGCTTCTTCATTGTGACATTCATCTGGGTGGTCGCAAGTCTGGTGACGGCCCTGCCGTTTTGGTTGGAGGTGCCTGGACATAGCTACGCCGATGCAGTGTTTGAGGCGGTGTCGGGATTAACCACGACGGGCGCAACAACACTCGTCGGACTCGATCACATGCCGCGTAGTATTTTACTGTTTCGCGCTGAGCTTAACTTTGTCGGTGGGATGGGCATTGTCATTTTGGCTGTCGCGGTTCTGCCCATGCTGAAAATTGGCGGCATGCAGTTGTTCCGCGCTGAAACGACAGGTCCGCAAAAAGACGGCAAGCTCACGCCCAGAATCGCCGACACGGCGAAAGCTTTGTGGTCGGTCTATCTCGCTCTAAACATCATCTGTGCCCTGGCCTATTGGGCCGCTGGCATGAATTGGTTTGATGCCATTTGCCATGCGATGGCCACTTTGGCAACAGGCGGCTTCGGAAACTACGATGCCAGCTTTGGTTATTGGGATAGCGCGCTGCTCGATTCGATTGCCATATTTTTCATGCTGCTCGGTGGCATTAGCTTTGGATTGCATTGGTTTGCCTGGCGACGTGCTACTACCACGAATTATTTTAAGGACTCAGAGTTTCGCGCGTATTTGATTATCGCTTTTACCTTGTCGGCAATCGTTGCAGTAACTCTGTACTTTAGCTCAGCATTTGCCAGTGCTGGCGAAGCGTTGCGACACGGGACTTTTCAGGTTGTGTCGAACCTCACGACGACCGGATTTACTACCACCGGGTTTGTGGCCTGGCCGGGCATGTTGCCGCTGCTGTTAGTCTTGATTAGTTTTGTTGGCGGTTCTGCCGGGTCTACCGCCGGGGGGATGAAGGTTGCGAGGGTACAAATGATTTTTCGACAGGGTATGCGCGAGGTTCAGCAGCTTGTGCATCCGAAAGGTCAGTTTCTGGTAAAAGTTGGCGGTCGTCGCGTGTCCGAGAGTGTAGTTATTGCGGTCGGTGGCTTTTGCGCGCTCTACGTGTTGAGCTACGTAGTAATGACTTTGCTGCTTACGGCCTTTGGCGTAGATATAGTCACTGCGTTTTCGGCGATCGCGGCGTGCATTAATAACCTGGGGCCTGGGTTAGGTGAAGTAGCTAGTAGTTTTCGCAGCCTGCCTGAGGGTGCAGTATGGATCTGCAGCTTTGCGATGATTCTGGGACGATTAGAAGTGTTCACCGTTCTGGTCTTATTGACGCCACACTTTTGGCGCGATTAAGGAGTAATTGAGCATGGTGATTTGGCGACCGGTTCAGCGCGTTCTAGGCGCGATGCTTTCGATCTTCGGATTGATTTATCTGCCGCCGATCGTTTTTTCCTGGGTCGACGGTGACCAAACCGGTGAAGCCTTCCTGGTGTCCGCTGCGCTGGTGTTTATCGTGGGTAGCGCACTGTTCCTGACCTCAGGTAAGAGCAAGCATGGCGCCCGTCTGCGCGAAGGCATTTTAATTACCGTTTTGTGCTGGGTTTGCGTCTGTATCGCCGCGTCACTGCCATTTATTCTGGCGCCGCCGCACCTGCCATTCATCGACGCGCTTTTTGAAGCGACCTCAGGAATCACCACGACCGGCGCCACGCTGATCACCGGTCTGGATGAGTTGCCACGTAGCGTTTTGTTCTATCGCCAGTCACTGCATTTTGTCGGCGGCATGGGCATTGTCATTCTTGCTGTAGCCATCCTACCGATGATCGGCGGCGGCGGAATGCAGTTATTTCGTGCAGAAATTTCGGGCACGGTGCGCGATCACAAACTTGCACCACGCGTCGCCGACACTGCTCGTCTGCTGTGGAAAGTCTATCTAAGCATCACCGTACTTTGCGCGGTGTTTTATTGGGCCGCCGGCATGAACCTGTTTGATGCGGTGGGCCATGCGTTTTCGACCGTTGCAACGGCGGGCTTTTCGACCCACGATGCCAGTATTGCGCACTACGACAATGCATTGATTGAAATGGTCGCGATGGTGTTTATGGTCGCTGGCGGTATTAACTTTTCACGACATTTTCTGGCCTGGCGACGCGGCTCGTTTGCGCCGTATCGTGAAGACGTGGAAATGAAAATATTCATTGCCACCCTGGCTAGTGCGAGTGCAGTTTGTGCAATTGCTCTATACGTTCATGGCGAGCAGCCCGAATTACTCCAGGCGATCCGGCACGGAACCTTTCAAGTGATCGCCAGCATGACCACCACCGGTCTCTCAACGGAGAGTTTTTACCTGTGGCCGGGTGCATTGCCGTTCATCATTATTCTAATTAGCTTCACTGGTGGCTGTGCGGGTTCTACGACCGGCGGTATTAAGCTGCGACGGGTGGGTGTGCTGCTGCGCATGGGCAAGCGCGAACTCAGTCAGCTTCTGCATCCCAAAGCCTATTTCGTGGTACGCGCGGGTGGCCAGGCGATCAGCGAAGACGCGATGCGTGCGGTCGCCGGATTTATTGCTTTGTACTTGATAACTCTTGCCGTTCTGATTACTGCGTTGGCAAGTACGGGTTTAGATTTACTCACCGCTGCATCCAGCGCCGCGGCCTGTTTGAATAACCTGGGTCCGGCATTGGGCGTGGCCGGCCCGCATTTTCAGGGACTCAATGATGCGGCCACTTTCATCTGTTCGATCGCAATGTTGCTTGGTCGACTGGAAGTGATGACCCTACTTATTTTGCTGACACCGGCGTTTTGGCGTAGCAATTAATCAACCGGTAATTCGGGCGCTAATTTTCTCGGCTAGATCGGATGCAACGTGTTGATGCAGGAACGGAATTCGTAATGCGGGCTCCATAGGATTTGCACCAATCGTATCCAGCCAAAGAGTCGCCATGCCATGACGTCGGTCGAAGGGGGACTGGGTGATTCGCACTGCCTGAATTTTTCGCACCTCGGCAATGCGCCAGTTGCGATCAAGCCAGCCGGTACGCACGCCAATAATCGAGTCATTCATCGTGTAGGCCGCGTGCTTGGCCCATATCCTTGCGCGTAGATAAAGAATCGGTACAAGCAACAGCAATAAGGGCGCAAATATGGGTTCGCCGAATACCGTGAACCACTCATTGAAGAAAATATGAATGATGGCTGCGGCCGCAACGACAATCATGCTGGGCCTAGTAAACAGGCGCCGCCAGGCGCGCGGGTGCAGCTTGTGCCAATCAGCCGATGGCCATGCACCAACCGGCAGCAGGCGTGCGATCAAACTTTGCATGTAGTCGGGTGTCGCTATGGGGACAATTTCACGAATCGACTTGCCGTCCTGAGCTTGATCCAACGATGTGCGATCGACGCGCAAACTTTGCCGCTTAAACCAGCGATGCAAGAGCGTCTCTCGCAAGCTAAAAGCCTGAATACGCTTGCTCGGCAGGCTTCCCCGCAAGCGAGTGAATAATCCGCGTTCTACAATCAAACGACGACCACGCTGGATGAGCTGAAAATCATAAAACTGGGTAATCGCCAGTAACACTGAAAATATTCTGAGTACGATGACCGCCAGCGCGATCAATATCAGTGCGCCGAGCAGGACTTGCGGCCAATTATCCCCGTTCAACTCAGCCACTCCGATGCTTGTACGAACTACGCCGAGAATTTGTGAGTAGATCTCGCCGATCAGACGTCGAACCCCATCGCCCATTTGGTAAACAAGGCCGATCGCTGCAGCGACTACGACCATGCCTTTATTGGAGATCAGCCCGATACGCACCACTTCAGGCAGAGCAAGGCGAAGTAGTCTGGTTTCAGACTGGCTCTGCACCGCTTCATCCGGGCGCGATTCCTGGCCCTGTTCTTTAATGAGTGCCTCTAGCGCAACGGCATCGTCTAAGCGCAGGACGCGCATCTGCGCCTCGGCCTGAGTGCCGCCGGCCGACTCAATTTTTACTTCGGCCACGCCAAACAGGCGATGCAAGATGGAGCGCTGCAATGACACATTCTGGATTCGATCGAAAGGAATCCGCCGTACTGTCCTTTGAAACAATCCACTGCGTATTTGCAGACCCTCTTCATCAATACCAAAACGGTAAGTGAAATAAAGAGCGATTGAACGCAATATCAAGAATCCGGCACCGATCAAACCGTAAAACTCCCAGTTATTGCCGCTGTCGCGGCTACCGCCGACTAACAAGATGATTAGCGGCAGGGCGAAGCTCTTTAGTTGCTCGATGAGCTCAAATAACCATGACCAGGGATGCAGGCGGCGATTTGTAGCGAATTCCGCCAATGGCTCGCCGGGCTCAGAGAATGTCGTCATGCTCTTTGCCTTGTGGAATCAATTGATCACGCAGTTGTTGAGCCTGCGATTCAGTAAAGCCTGTTTGCTTAAGCGCGTTAACTCGCGTGCCTGCCGTATGCACCACCAACGTCGCCAAACCGAACCGGCGCTCAAGCGGTCCGCGCTCAATATCCAGATGCTGTACGCGTGCCCGTGGCACCAGAGTCTCAGATTGCCAGAAGCGTCCTTTACGCACGCGCAGGCCGTGTTCGTCGAGCATCCACTGGGTATGCCGCCAGCGCAGGCGGGCGGTCCAAAATCCCCATGAAGGCAGAATGATCAAGATGGCCAGCGGAATGAGTAGCAAAAACATATCGACGAAAATAAAAACCGGAATCAAGATGCCCGCTTGGACCAAAGCGATAATTCCGGTAGTCAATAAATGCGTGAGCAAGAATAAGCTGCGCGCTTCATTCGGCAGGGCGTGCCAGCCTGTTTGAGCTGCAGTTTCGGTGGGATGGGTCACGTCAGTTGGATTAGTCTCAGTCATAGCAGTCCGGCCAATAAGGGTTGTCGCTACCATCGCCAGCGGGGCCGCGTTTGTAACGTTTGTAAGTCCATTGATACTGACTCATGCAGCGCATTGCAATGTGCTGAACGCCATGGTTAAGCGCGGCAAGCGACTGCGGCAAATCCGTCCCCGATAAATTCTCGGCTGCCGGACTGAAGTGAATCTCAAAATCGCCGTCGTTGCGCCGTTGGGTAAATCCGAACAGCGCGTTGGCGCCGGTCGATTGCAGCAATCGTGAGATCAGCGACATGGTCAGCGCCGGCCTGCCAAAGAACTCGGCAAACTGCCCCGCGCCCTCGCTGGGCAACTGATCAGGCGTGATACCTACCGTCTCGCCGCGGCGTAATGCGGCGATCAGTGGCCGCAGTGCGTGGCCTTCAGCCGGAACTGCTTTGACTCCATGGCGTTCGCGGGCAATGCGTAAAAAGCCATCGGCGATTCGATTTTCCGCCGGGCGGTAGATCAGCGAAAAAGCACCGCGTGCCGCCATGTACTGGACCAGCAGCTCCCAATTGCCAAAGTGCGGCGCAATAATGATGGTGCCTTTGCCCGATTGCTCGGCGACCTGCAAATGTGCCAGTCCGTGGTCGGCAACAACCCGGCGCACATTGCGCTCTCGATCCCGGGTCCAGATCGCCAGACTTTCAGCCATGGTCCATGCCGAAGACTGCAGGGTTGCCTGTACCGCTAGTTCACGCTCGGCAGTGGTCTGTTCGGGTGCGACCAACTCATAGTTTCTGCGCGTGACCCGGGCCAAAACCCGGTTTCGCCGATACAACCAGCGCGAGAAGGCTCCGGCCAGCCCGCGCAGCCAGCCAAGTGGCAGGGCACCGGGCAAGCGCGCCAACGTGAAGAGGATTTTTGCTGCAGGTGAGATCGCCGCCATAGTGCGCAAGTTTACGTCAGATTGACGGTTTGCCGTTTTGTTCGGCAGCATGGGCCCATGATTGCACTTATTCAGCGTGTCCAAAGCGCCCGGGTCGAGGTCGCTGACGAAATAATCGGCCAAATTAATCAAGGCTTGCTGGCTTTAGTGGCAGTGCAGCCGGACGATACCGAGGCGCGCATTCAGAAAATGGCCGAGCGCCTATTGGCCTATCGGGTCTTTGCGGACGAGCAGGGCCGGATGAATCGCTCCCTGACCCAGGTGCAGGGCGGCCTTTTGCTGATCTCTCAGTTCACCCTGGCCGCCGACACCCAATCGGGTTTGCGCCCCAGCTTCTCCCAAGCCGCCAGCGGCGAGCAGGCCCGGGCGGGGTTTGAGCGCCTGCTGGCATTATGTGGGCAGGCCCACGGGCCGGTGCAGACAGGCCGTTTTGGCGCCGATATGCAGGTCCATCTGGTGAATGACGGGCCAGTCACGTTCTGGCTGGAAACCTAAGAAAAACCGCTGCTTAGCTGTCCTCGGGAGAGGATTTGCGATATACTGTCCCGTTCACATCCACCCATTACCAGCTGGAAGTTTCCATGGCGAACCCGCGTCCTGAGCAGCAATCCGAAATCAAGCAATTGATCAGCAAAGGCCTTGAGCAAGGTTACTTAACCTATGCCGAGGTCAACGACCATTTGCCCGATGACATCGTAGATGCTGAGCAGCTCGAAGACATCATTGGCATGATCAATGGCATGGGCATCGAAGTGCACGAAGTGGCACCGGATGCTGAAACTCTATTGCTCAATGATTCCAGTGGTCAGCGTAATGACGACGATACGGCAGCAGAAGAAGCGGTTGCCGCACTTGCTGCGCTGGACACGGAAGCCGGCCGCACGACCGACCCGGTCCGTATGTATATGCGCGAGATGGGTACGGTTGAGCTGCTGACCCGCGAAGGTGAAATTTCAATTGCCAAGCGCATTGAAGAAGGTCTGCATGAAATGCAGAACTCGCTGGCCGCATTCCCGTGGACGATTCAATTGTTGCTGGAAGACTACGATTTGTTCTGCGAAGGCAAAAAGCGCATGAACGAAATCATCGTGGGCTTTTCCGATCTGGAGCAGCCAGAGCTTTTTGAAAGCGAAGACGATGCTCCGGCCGAAGACGAAGAGGACGACGACGACGCCGATTCCGATGACGACAGCGATGATGAAGAGGAAGAAGAGCCAAACACCGGCCCGGACCCTGAAGAAGTCAAACGCCGCATGGAAGCCATTCGTGCCAACTTCATTAAGTTTGCTAAAGCCCACGAGAAGTACGGTTCGGCGGACAAGCGCACGATCAAGCCGCGCGAAGAAATGGCGCAGGAGTTTCTGAAGCTGCGTCTGCCGCTGGCGTTCCTTGATGCGCTGGTGAACAAAGTCCGCGACGTCGTCAACGAAATCAAAAATCATGAGCGTCGCGTGCTGGACATCTGCGCGCGCTACGCCAAAATGCCGCGTAAGGACTTCCTGCGCGCATGGCCGGGCAACGAAACCAATATCGATTGGGCCGATGAAATTATCCGTCGCAAGCAAAAATGGTCTTCGGGTGTACGCGAGTACCGTGACGACATCATCGCCGAGCAGGAAAAACTCATTGGTGTTGAGCGCGCCCTATCGCTGACCCTTCCGGAAATCAAAGAAATTAACCGGGCCATGGCCTATGGCGAAGCGAAAGCGCGCAAAGCCAAGAAGGAAATGGTTGAAGCCAACCTGCGCCTGGTGATATCGATTGCGAAGAAATACACCAACCGTGGTTTGCAGTTCCTCGATTTGATTCAGGAAGGCAATATCGGTTTGATGAAGGCGGTTGATAAGTTTGAGTACCGTCGTGGTTATAAGTTCTCGACCTATGCCACCTGGTGGATTCGTCAGGCGATCACCCGTTCGATCGCCGATCAGGCGCGCACCATACGTATTCCGGTGCACATGATCGAAACGATCAACAAGCTCAACCGTATTTCACGTCAGATGCTGCAGCAGTTCGGTCGTGAGCCAACACCGGAAGAGCTGGCAAAAGAAATGGAAATGCCGGAAGACAAAATCCGCAAAGTCCTGAAGATCGCCAAAGAGCCGATTTCGATGGAAACCCCGATTGGCGATGATGAAGATTCGCATTTGGGCGACTTTATCGAAGACCAGAATATTGAGTCGCCGGCAGAAACCGCGACCAATATGGGCTTGATCGAAAGTGTGCGCGATGTGCTCGGCGGCTTAACCCCGCGCGAAGCCAAGGTACTGCGCATGCGCTTTGGTATTGATATGAACACCGACCACACGTTGGAAGAAGTCGGCAAGCAGTTCGACGTAACCCGTGAGCGTATCCGTCAGATTGAAGCTAAAGCACTGCGCAAATTGCGTCATCCGACTCGTTCGGAAACGCTACGCAGCTTCCTTGATGTCGAGTAAATAAATCGCGTTCAGCGAAACGGCTCCGCAAGGGGCCGTTTTTCGTTGGAGATGTCGAAATGTTGGTTTCAATCCCTGTTGTCCGCAGCGATAATAGGCACCGATTGAACAAAGCCAGCGATTGTAATTGGCTTGGAAGTCGAGTGGCGTGAACACCAGGGATGGTTATCCCTTACAATTCAACTCCGCGATACAGCGGGCCCATAGCTCAATGGTTAGAGCAGAGGACTCATAATCCTTTGGTTCCAGGTTCGAGTCCTGGTGGGCCCACCAAACTACCGGGTTGTAGATGTCGGGTTGCGTAGCGTCTGGAAAAAATCCCACATCACATCGTTCGCCGAAATTGCCTGAGACGGCGGTTCATCACTGCGCGGCTTACTGCCTCCGGGCCAGGAGTGCCCGCCGGTTTCAGTGACACACAGTTGAACTTGCGCGCCCCGGGTGCAGGAGTCATATAGCTCGCAATAAGCTCCTGACTCCTCAAGCACACGTTGCGGTTTGGCCGAACATTGATTGAGTCCGACCCACTTGTCGACAGTCGCTGGAACCGAAGTAAAGTCGGTCACCTTGGAGATATCTCGAAACGGATTTCCTGCACCGCCGTTGAATAAGACGTGGCTATCGTTCTGTGCATGGATGTGCAAAACGGCGACCGGTTTTTCCGGGCTGCACGTTGTCGTGTTATCCGTGCCGGCGACCGCAGCGATGCCGGCGAATGTTCCGGGCAGCTCGCAGGCCAGCCTGTAGCTCATCATTGCGCCGTTGGACATGCCGGTTGCATAAATCCGCTTTGAGTCGATACGGAGTTGCCGTTTCAAGTTTGCTAATATTTTCTTGATGAAGCCGACATCGTCGATGTTTTCATCGCGCGCGTCGCCACAGCAGTTGCCGGCATTCCAAGTGGCCAATTTCCCCGAGCGAAGTTTGCTGTAACCATTGGGAAATACCGCAATAAAGCCTGCGGATTCAGATTTTGAAATAAGCCCGTAGTTTGCATCGTTTGCCTGATGATTCATGTCGCCGCCGCCACCGTGAAATGCGAACAGCACGGGCGCCGGCCCGGTGCTGTTGTAGCTTTGTGGAACGTGGATCCGGTACAGGCGCCGCTTGCCCTCGTGAATGATGCTAAAGCTGTAGTCGCCCGGCTGACTGATGGTCGAGCGCGTATCTGTACTGACATCCGGGTTCGATTTGTCAGCGCGTTTGTCTGCGCGGCGCTCTTTGATTCGTTCGCGCAGACTCTCGCGCTCGCCCTGGGCGAAGCCTGAAGTGGCTGGCATGAGGACGAGGCCGATGAGTATAAAAATCGAAATTCTCGATAAGTGACGAGTAACTAAACCGGGCGTAGTGGACATAGATCTAATCCTATTTTCTGGTGATGTTAGTCGCACCGTTCGCCGAACCAACGGCGTACGATGCACTAAGTATTCAGCCGGCACGGCGATGGGTTGACGAGGCGAAAACGTCCGTTGCGCATTGGTTCATTTTCTGCGTGCTTAAAAGTAAACGAGATCAGCGAATCGTGACGGCCTGCATCAATTCTAATAATGACGCGGCTGATGGTCTGTCTTTGCCAGTCAATGAGATATGAACATCAAACCAGTGTCCATCGACGTAGGCGGCGGCAATAATATGTGCTTGTTTGACCGGAAAGCCCTGCGGCTCATCGAGAAAAAACTGAGCTACATGAAACTCACCGATTGTACTGAGCTGCATTTGTTGTGCTGCTTTATAGGTAGGATTTTCTAGCGCTGATTTCAGGCACGACTCTGCGGATAGACAGTGAGTGGACTTGTCGATGTACACCGAGAAATTTAATTGGGTGCTGTTGCTCGTTAAATGGTAGTAAACGCCGGTTCCATCGGGCTTGTTGCGTTCCTGCGCTACCTCCCAATCGCTCAAAGGCAGTGAAAGAGCCGGTGAACCGGCAGGCGTGTACAACGCTTTGTGGGTGGGCGTATCGATGATGTCGCCATTAACCACCGACCCCACACTCAAAAACCCTACTGCTACGGCTACGCGCAACACAATCCCTATGCTCATTTGCCCTGATCATCCGTGTGAGCGGCGCGCTGCCGCGATGGATTTATCATAGCTACAGAACGCGGTGCTGTCTGCATGCTTATTTAGAGGGCGTCATTGAGCGATACGCAACCCGATCTCCACCGAACGTTCCAATCCAAAGTTCATTCTCGATGAAGATACCCATTGTGATGTTGCTAAACTTCTGGATGCTTGGAGAGTCGGCGATAACCGTGCTTTGCATCGACGTAGGTTCGATTGCGATCACCTGAAACGGTCGGGCGCAAATGGCAAATTTATCGAGATCGAAGGCTTGCGAGCGCAATACGTCTCCGCATACCGGATCCTTCACCTTCAGCCCGGCGGTCAGTAATCGGCCGTCATCGCTGAAGTGCAAGTTGTCCGGCACGATGTCGAGCGCAATACTGCTGCGCAGCAAACGCGCGGGTCGCGTATTCGAGTAAGCACCTACGGTATATAAACCGGAGGAAGCAACGAAAAACTCCTGTCCGTCAGCCGATATTTCAATGCCGTTAGCGTAGGGCAACCCGGTGCCTTCAATCATGCTGAAGCCGGCATCGCCGGGCGACCAGTGATAGACACCGCCGGTTAACTTGCCGGCGAGAGCATTGCTAATCGTCTCCCCGGTGTGCAGTGGGATTGTAATGAGTAGTGAGCCATCCGTGTGCGATGCCACGCTATTGGCCGGCATTGCATCCGGCGTGAGCACGCAGCCAATCCAAGTTAAAAGGGGCTGCTCGGCGTTGGTATCCACATCAAAGACTTCGATCGCCTCACGACCGCCATGGCCCACCACATATAACGTTGAGTGACCATCGGGACCGGGCTGCAGACTCAGGCCGTGACTGATAAATGTGTTGAGGTCAGGTGAGCCGGGACAGGCAGGGTAGCGGCTCATATCCTGAATTTCGCGCGGCGCGTCGGTTGGATATAAAGCAATCCAGCTCTTGTCACGAGTGTCGATGCCATAAATCGCCGCGTCCACCGCCATGCCGCTGGCGATTAACCAGGGTGTGTGCGGCAAACGCACAAGGTCTTCGGCATTTTTCGGGCCGCAGACAAAATGGTACGGGCCCGAGGTCGCACACTCCGGTTCGGCAGCCAGTATCGGCGGCAGGATGAATAGATTTAAGAACAACGCCGCCAGCCAGATCGCTATGCCGTGTTGCTTATTGTTTGGGTTCATCAGAGGCGGCCTATGTGCAGTGAATACCTTGAATCACTTCTGATAGACACGGGCCGCGTCGCCATAAACGGCCACGGATCTAGGGCTTGGCGCAGGTAGAGGTATCTGCGGCGGACTATTTTTGGCTTTTGTTACCCCGATCGCGCAGCACCTGCGCGATCTGATTGATGCCCAGGCCCCACAGCCCAACCGTTGAGCCGAAGTGCCATGGCTGCTCGGCAATAGCGCTTTCGCTACCGATGAGCGGCACCATTAAAAAACTTGCCACAATGACTAAGACAACGCCGAGTCCCGCGCGCCAAGCCGCCGAGATCGGGAGATACTTCAGCGCGTAACTGCCCACCACGATCAATGCCAGGCCCACGGTAATTGCGAGGGTGACGGGTAGCGCACCGGTCATCACGGCTTACTGTTCGGGTCCAGTTGGCCGCCCTCGTGCGTCAATGCTTCATCCGCACTGGGCATAGCCAATAAGTACAGCACGATAATAAAACCGAACGGCACCAGAAAAAACAATTGCCACCAAGGGCTGCGCCCGCTATCGCGGAGCCGACGACTACCTGCCGCAATCAGAGGCAGCAAACTGATCATCGCCACAATCTGATAGGCCTTGGGGTGAATGACGGTAGCGACTGCCGCGACGATGATAAAGAGCAGAAACAGCCACCAATACTCAAAGCGTTTGCTACGACCACTGAAGTTGGCAAAGTTCATCACGCCGAATTGGATCGCGTCGATCACCCGGGCGTTGTCGTCTTTCTCAATGAGAATGAGGCTTTCCGGCTGAACCCCGAATACTGCGGCCAGGGCGCGCAACGACTCGATAGAGGCATTCCCACCGCTTTCCAGGCGCTGAACGGTTCTCAGGTTCAGGCCACAGGCTTCGCTCAGTTGCTCCTGAGACCATTGCCGCGCCATGCGCAGCTGTTTGAGTCGCTCCGAATTGATCTTCATCTGTTCTGCCCGCAGTGAGGATTAAACCGAGCCAATCTAGCCCAACCGGCGCCTCTGCTGTTACGACATCATAGCGACACGGGGGCGACACCATGGAATACTGATGCCGGCGGCCATAAAAAACGCGCCAGCCGGCGCGTTTTTAAAAGGAGAGATAGCCGAAGAAACTACTTTCGTGGGCGCCAAGAGGCAAGCAGGGATTTGGCGGCAGCCACTTGTTCTGCCGACATGCGCGCGGCGACCGCGTCACGGCCAGCTTTGGCGTCTTGATTGCCACTGGTGGCCGCCAGGCTGTACCACATGTACGCCGGGATCGGATTTTTCTGCACGCCGGTTCCCGACTCATGCATCAGCGCCATCTGAAACTGTGCCGCATCGTAACCTTGCTCAGCGGCCTTTTGAATCCAGCGCGCACCTTCAGCCGGATTGACCGCAACGCCATAACCGTCGAGATACAGCATGCCCAGTGAGAATTGCGCAAAGGGGTTGTTCTGGTCGGCCGCTTTACGAATCCAGCGCGCGGACTCCGCATCGCTTTGCTCAACACCACGTCCGCCTGCGTACATGTCGGCTAAACTGATCTGCGCTTCGGCGTGACCTTTATCGGCGGCTCTGCGGTACCAGCGGGCCGCCTCGGTGTCGCTTTGCGATATGCCCGCACCATTGTCGTAGGCTCGGCCTAAACTGTAAGCGGCCCCGACATGATCATGTGCGGCGGCCTTGCGAAACCAGCGCGTTGCTTCGATGTCGCTACGTGGTGTGCCGCGGCCCAGATCGTACATAACACCCAGCTGATATTCAGCGTCGGGCAACGCCTGATCCGCTGCCTTCTGCAACCAGCGCACGGCAACTGCGTCGTTGCGCGGCACGCCATTGCCGTTGGCATACATCATGCCCAGTTCATACTGCGCGCCCGGTACGCCCTGGGCGGCAAGGTTTGCGATCTCTTTTCCATTTCGTACTTGGGACCATGCGCTCAAAGATAGCGTGAGCAGACAAAGTGCGAGCCCGGCGCGTAGACAAATTGTGCTGATTTTCATATGCATAGCAATTTAAACCCAGTTCTCTTTTGCGCCGAAATTGGCGGCGGCTTCCATTGAGCTTATGTGCTCTAGGGAAGAGGAAATGCGAACTGCCTCACGTTTTTTTTGCAGCGCATCGCTGGCGGCTCGCAATAATGTCGCTAAGCAGCAAAATCGCGGCTTTCAGGGCCGGGTGAGCAAACAGTATTGACAATTGTTGACAGGATGTTCAACAAGTCTACGGCCTTAACCGGACCGTATGCGCGTTTGGTCCGGATTAAACATATCAGCCCGAAGATAGGTTAGCCTCTCAGATGATTTGAAGGCCCCAGACATGACCCACACCGAATTGCAGTTCCGTGAACGCTGCGACTTCATTGCCGAGCTTGCTCGCAATCTGCACAGCTGTGGCACTTCGGCGCCTCGACTCGAAGGCGCATGCATCAATGTTGCGCGACGCTTAAACGTCAATTTAGAAATCTGGTCGAACCCAACCGGCATCATTTTGTCCTTTGCCGAGCCTGAGGTCGGCAGCGATTCCCGCGCTCAGGAGTTCACCCGGGTGCTGCGCTTAAAACCGGGCAATATTGACTTGCGTACATTGACCCTGGTCGATTCGGTTGCCGAAGAAGTTATTATCGGGCGGATGGACGTGGCCGAGGGCCGAGCAAAGTTCGAGTTGCTCAATAGGCCTGCGCGCCGTTCGCAAATCGTCTGGACAATTATTAGCTTCGGCGTATCCGCAGCCTCAGTTGCTGCATTACTGCGCACCAGTTGGGCCGACATGGCGGTTTCGGCGGTGATAGGTTGGATGGTTGGCGCACTAATTGAGCTCAGCGCCCATCGACCCCGATTGTCCGAATCCGCGGATGCGATTGCTGCACTGTTGGCGACACTGGCTGCGGTATTTGTCGCTAGTTTTATCGTTCCCATTACCGTACAGGCGGTAATTATTGCGTCATTGATCGTATTGATGCCCGGATTGACACTGACAACATCAATCGCCGAATTGTCGGCACAAAACTGGGTCAGTGGTACTGCGCGTTTTGCCGGGGCGACCATGGTTCTGCTTAAGCTAACCTTCGGTACCGTTGCAGCAATGCAAATCGTGCATATGTTCGGCTGGCAGGTGAGCGAGGTCATTCCGGCGCGACCGCCGGAGTGGGTGGAGTGGGTGGGATTGCTGATGGCCTCATTCTCATTTGCGGTACTGTTTCGCGCACCCAGACGCTATTTTTTGCATGCGATGATTGGCGCCTGGCTGGGTTACGGACTTACCCGATATTTCGGCGCGATCGTCGGCTTGGGCGAGGGATCGTTCGCCGGCGGTGTATTCTTTGCGGGCCTGGGCGTGGCCATAGTCAGCAATTCTTATGGTCGCTACTTCAATCGCCCGGGTGCCCTGTTGCGGCTGACCGGTATTATTTTACTGGTGCCCGGTAGCGTCGGCTTTCGTAGCTTAAATTTTGTGATGGACAAGGATCTAATTCTTGGTCTGGACACCGCAGTGGCCGTGCTAAGTGCGTTGATTGCTCTGGTCGCCGGCCTGTTCTTCGGTAATCTTCTACTGCCGCCCCGGCGAAACCTCTAAAGGAAAACGCCGGCATGTAGCCGGCGTCTCGTTGCTCTTTCTTCTAGCAGCCCAATATCTCTAGAAGTTGCGCGTGGCTTAAAGTTTGCGCATCGCCGCCGCGGCGATTCTGATACTCGAAAGTACCTGCGGCTAAGCCGCGCTCAGAGACTACGACGCGATGGGGAATCCCAATGAGTTCGATGTCGGCAAACATGGCGCCGGGACGTAAACCGCGATCATCCATTAATACCTCTACGCCTTTGGCATTGAGTTCGTCGTAGAGCGCATCGGCTGCCGCTTGAACGCTGGGATCCTTTTTCGGATTGATAATGCACAAGGCCAGTTTCCACGGCGCCATCGGCTCCGGCCAGCAAATCCCTTTATCGTCACTGTTTTGCTCAATTGCCGAGGCCACAATGCGCGATACGCCAACGCCATAGCAGCCCATGTACATGGTGCGGGCTTTACCGTTTTCATCGAGTACGGTTGCACCCATTGCCTCGGCATATTTTTGTCCGAGTTGAAACACGTGACCCACTTCGATGCCGCGCGCGATTGAGATTTTGCCCTCGCCGTCCGGTGAGGCATCACCCTCAACGGCGTTTCGAATATCGGCGATTAAATCCGGCTCGGCCAGATCACGACCCCAGTTCACACCGGCGACATGCAGGCCATCACGGTTCGCCCCGATGACCATATCGGCCATCACGGCGACCGAACGGTCGGCAATGACGAAGATTTTCTTGGTCGGTTTCAGCGGGCCCAAAAAGCCCGGTGCTGCGCCTAAATAATCTTTGATCTCGGCTTCGGTTGCCAAACGGTACTCGGCAAGACCCTCGAGTTTGGACAGCTTTATTTCATTGACATGGTGATCACCACGCACCAGTGCCAGCACAAAGCCCTGCTCGCCGAATAAGGCAATTGATTTAACCGTTCGTGATAGCTCGATCCCCATCAGTGCGGCGACTTCTTCGCAAGTTTTCTGCGTCGGCGTGTCGATGTCGCGCAGTGCTTCGTTGGCCGCGGCTCGCTGCTTCGTCGGGGCGATGCATTCAGCCATTTCAACATTGGCGGCAAATTCAGAGCCATCAGAGAACGCGATGGCATCTTCACCGGAATCTGCCAATACGTGGAATTCGTCCGAGGCGCTGCCACCGATCGCGCCGGTGTCGGCGGCTACCGCGCGGAATTTCAGACCGAGTCGGCTAAAAATCTTCTCATACGCGCCGTACATCACCTGATAGGTTTTGGCCATGCACTCCGGGGTTAAATGAAAGCTGTAGGCATCTTTCATCAAAAATTCGCGCGCACGCATGACGCCGAAGCGCGGGCGAATTTCATCCCGGAATTTGGTTTGAATCTGAAAGAAATTGAGCGGCAATTGCTTGTAACTGCTCAGTTCATTGCGGGCGAAATCGGTAATCACTTCTTCGTGGGTCGGGCCGTAGCAAAAACCTTGCTCTTTTCGATCCTTGATTTTGAGTAGCTGGCCGCCAAATTTTGCCCAGCGATTGGTCTCTTCCCATAGTTCCTGCGGCTGGATCGACGGCATCAGTACCTCGATCGAGCCGGCC